>NZ_JAAGNB010001827.1:0-9260 GCF_010550475.1 Amycolatopsis sp. SID8362 | reverse complement strand
GACCTCGAAGTCGCAGGCGAGCCGCGGGAGCTGGACCCGGCGGTCGGCACCGCGCTCGTCCGCGCGGTGCAGGAAGCGCTGGCCAACACCCGCAAGCACGCGGCGCACGCCGCAGTCGACGTCAAGCTGGACTACGCCGCCGGGTCGGTGCGGCTCACGGTGGCCGACCGGCAGGGCAGGCGCCCGCCGGACGCGGCCGCGGCAGGCTACGGTTTGCGCGGGATGGGCGAACGGGTCGCGCTGCTCGACGGGCACGTCGAGAGCGGGCCGGGGGAGGACGGATGGCGGATTCACCTGACGGTGCCGGCGTGACCCTGCGCGTCGTGCTGGCCGACGACCAGGCCGTGGTCCGGGAAGGCCTGGTGACGCTGCTCGGGCTGCTGCCCGGCGTCGAGGTGGTCGGCGCCGCCGCCGACGGGCTCGCCGCGCTCGACCTGGTCGCGGAGCACCACCCCGACGTCGTGCTGGTGGACCTGCGGATGCCGCGCTGCGACGGCGTCGAGACCACCGAGCGCGTCCGCGCCGAGCACCCCGGCACCGAAGTCGTCGTGCTGACCACCTACGCCGACGACGAATCGCTGCTGGCCGCGTTGCGCGCCGGAGCACGCGGGTTCCTCACCAAGGACGCCGACGCCGAGGCCATCGCCAGGGCGCTGCGCTCGGCCGCCGCCGGGCAGTCCACAGTGGACGGCGAGCTGCAGCGGCGCCTGGTCGAGGCCGCCACCCGCGGTGCGCCCCGGCGCGTCAAGGAAGTCGAAGGCCTGACCGCGCGCGAGCTCGAGGTGCTGCGGCTGATCGCGGCGGGCCTGTCGAACACCGAGATCGCGCGCACCCTGGTGGTGAGCGAGGCGACCGTGAAGACCCACGTGAACCACTTGTTCGCCAAGGCGGGCCTGCGCGATCGCGCGCAGGCCGTCGCCTTCGCCTACCGGGCCGGCATCGCCGGCTGACTCATTTCGCGGGCGGGATGTTCGCGTTGTGGTGGAACACGTTGCGCGGGTCGTACTGCGCCTTGATCCGGGCCAGGCGGGCGTACTTCGCGGCGCCGTACGACGTCCGGACGCGGTCCTCTTCGTACTCGTTCATGAAGTTGACGTAACCGGCCGAGTTGGACGCGTGCGGCACCAGCGCCGCCCAGAACTCGCGCACCCAGGCGCGGTCCGCCGCGTAGGGCTCCGGCTCGGGCGCGATCGCGGCGATGTTCACGGCCAGGCTCTTGCGCCGGGCGCCGCCGAAGGCCGTCGCGTCGTCGTCGGGCTCGGTGAACGCGCCGTGCATCGAGAAGACCGGCATGATCGACATCGGCGAGGTCTTCCGCGGCAGGAACTCCGTGATCACGTCGATGACCTCGTCGGTGAAGCCGTCGGCGAAGGCGGCCTTCTCGTAGCCGAGGATGCCCCACGGCGCGGCGTCGTCGATCAGCTTCTGCAGTTCCACGTACGGGATCGGCGAGACGAACTCGAACAGCGGCGCCGGTCCCGACCGCGCCCCGCGGATCGCCTCGGCGTGGTGGTCCGCCCCCTCGAACCCGGCGATCAGCAGCGCGTAGCCGGGCTGGAAGTGGTGGGCCTCGGGCACGAACGGCGCGGGCGGCGCGTTGAGCCCGGCCAGGAGCACACCCATTTCGCCGGGCAGCGTCTCGAGCACGTCGCGGGCCTGGCGCAGCGCGGCGGGGCCGTCTTCGAGCCCCCAGAAGAACATCGCCAGGTGGACGATCGGGCCCACCGGGTGCAGCCGGAACTCGAACTCGGTGACCACGCCGAAGTTGCCGCCGCCCCCGCGCAGCGCCCAGAACAGGTCGGGGTTTTCGTCGGCGGAGGCACGCAGGATCTGCCCGTCGGCGGTCACGACCTCGGCCGAGAGCAGGTTGTCGCAGGAGAGGCCGTGCTTGCCGGTGAGCCAGCCGAAGCCGCCGCCGAGGGTGAGGCCGCCGACGCCGGTGTGGCTGACCGTGCCGCCCGGCACCGCGAGCGCGTGTTCCTGGGTGGCGGCGTCGAGCTGCGCCCACGTCGCGCCCCCACCGACGCGGGCGGTGCGGCCCACCGGGTCGACGCTGATCGCCTGGAGGGAGCTCAGGTCGATGCACAGCCCGCCGTCCACGACGGCGGCGCCGCCGAAGTTGTGCCCGCCGCCGCGCACCGAGAGGTCGAGTGCCGCTTCGCGCGCGTACGCGAGCGCTTCCGCCACGTCCGCGGCCCCGGCGGGCCGCACCACGACCGCCGGCCGGCGGTCGATCTCGCCGTTCCAGACCGAACGGGCGGCGTCGTAGCCGGGTGCGCCGGCGGTGAGCACTGTGCCGGACAGCCGGGCGCGCAAGCTCTCCAGGGTGGGTTCGGCGGTCGAGGTCATGACGGCTCCTCTCGTGGGTGCCCATGAGTCGCCCGGCCTGCGATGATCGTTACATTGAGTGGCCGTCGGCACGCGGGAGCAAACGCTGCGTGAACCCCGCTTCGGCCAGCCGGCCGGACGCCCGCGCGACACCGGCCGGGACGTGCTGCGGGATCGCGAACCCGCGCTCGGCGTACTCGGTGATCCGCTGGGTTTCGCCGACGAGCATGCCGATCACTCGGTCGATGTCCTCCTCACCGGTGATGTGGTCTTCGAACGAGGCCGCCTTCGACGCACACACGACGTCGACGCCGGGCCAGAGCCGTTTCGCGGTCGCGTAGGCGCGGCGCTGCTGGTACGGCCGCGTCACCAGCGTCACCGACCGGATCTCCCGCCCGGCCAGCAGCCGGCGGGTGAACGCGATGTTGTCGCCGGTGTTGCGCGCTTCCGGCTCGACCAGGATCACGTCGTCCGGGACGCCGAGGTCCAGCGCGATTTCGCGGTAGTGCACCGCTTCGCCGCGCGGGAAGCGGTCCACCGTCGTCGGCGCGTTCGCCCCGGTGAACACGACCAGCGGGAACCGCCCGGCGTGGTACAGCTCCGCCGTGTGGACGGCGACGCCGGGGTCCCGGCTGCCGAGGCCGACGCCGACGTCGGAGCGCCGCGGCTCGTGCCGCAGGTCGTGGTACTCCCACAGCGTCCGGACGTCGGCGCTGAGGTGCTTCGGCAGCATCAGCCGAACGCGGCTCGCAGCGCGGGCTTGCCGCCCGTCACCGGGAGCGTCACCGACGTCCGCGTCAGGTCGAGCGCCAGCCCCGCGCCCGGCTTGGGCCGCAGCGTGTAGTCGTGGTCGCTGGAGGCGAGCAGGAACTCGAGCCGGTGGCCGGCGGCGAGTACGTAGTCCTTCGGCATCAGCTCAACGCCGATCCGGTAGGTCTGCCCGGGCGTGACCGGCTCGGTGCGGGCCGGGGACGTGCGGTTCTGCGGGTCGGTCCAGCCGCGGCTGATCACGTGCGACGTGCCGTCGGGCGCGCGGTCGAGCAGGATCGCCGAGACGTTCGCCGCGGGCCGGTCGAAGGCCAGCGCCAGGTCGGCGCGCGCGGTGCCGGAAAGCCGTACGGACTGCTTCGCCGCCGGAGTCGCGTAGAGCAGGCGGTTCCCGGACGAAGCCAGGCCGGCCAGCTGCTCGACGGTCTTCGACGAGTCGTCGGCGAGGGTTTCGACGGCCGCCTTGCCCGGCACCGGGGTGCGCGTGTCGATGGCGCCCTTGGACCGGCCGCCGGGCCACGGGTAGACGCGGACGTCGGCGGTGCCCGGCGCCGGCCAGTCGGCCTCGTCGGTCCACGAGAGGTCTTCGCGCTGGATGGTCGCCTTCGGCTCGTTCTGGATGCCGTTGTCGACGCCGTAGAGGTAGTGCGACATCCACTTGTTGAGCGTCGCGAGCCAGACGTCGCGGCGCAGCGAGTACGGGTCGGCGTGCCCGGACTGGTGCAGCCAGATCTTGTGCTCGACCCCGTGCGCCTTGAGCGCGTCGTACCACTCGGCGACCTGGTCGGTCTTGACGTTCCAGTCGTTGAGGCCGTGCACCGCCAGCACGGACGCGTGCACCTTCGCGACGTCGTTGCGGTAGTTGCGGACGTCCCAGAACGGCGTGTAGTCGCCGGTCACGCGGTCTTGGTCGCGGGTCAGGCCGTCGATCACCGACCGGCAGGCCTGGCGGTCGGCGCGGGTGTAGACGTACTCGGCGAGCACGTCGGCGTCCTCGCCCTGGTAACCGCCGGCCGCCACGACGGCGCCGTCGTTGCGGTAGTACTGGTACCAGCTGGAGATCGCGGCGATGGGGACGATCGTCTCCAGGCCTTCGACGCCGGTGCTCGCGACGGCGTTGGGCAGCGTCCCGTTGTAGGACACGCCCATCATGCCGGTCTTGCCCGTCGTCCAGTCCGCCTTCGCCGCGGCGCCGTTCGCGTCCTTCGCGGTGGCTCGGCCGTTGAGCCAGTCGACGACCGAGCGGGCGCCGATCGTCTCGTTGACGTCGCCGGTGGTCGGGCAGCCGGTCGAGAGGCCGCTGCCGAGCGATTCGCCGTAGACGACGGCGAAGCCGCGCGCGGTGAAGTAGTCCTGGTAGCGCCAGGTGATCGGGGCGGCCGGGCCGACGCCGTGCGCGGCGACGCGCGGGCCTTCCGGGCCGCGGGCGTACCCCGGCGCGTAGAGCTCGACGTCGACGTCGTGGTTGGCGACGTCGTTGCCACCGGCGTAGTACGGGCTCGCCTGGTACACGACGGGGACCTTGAGACCTTGCTGGGTCGCGCGCGGGCGGACGACCTGGGCGTGCACGAGGTCGTCGGCGCCGTCGTGGTCGCTGTCGACGGGCGCGGTCACCCAGACGTCTTCGCGGACGACGTCGGCCGGGTCGAACACCGGTTGCGCCTGGCCGCCGGAGAACACCGGGGCGGGCGGGCCCGCGGCTTCCGCGGTGACCGCGGTCAGCGGCAGTGCGAGGACGGCGGCGAGCACGACTGCGGCTTTCACTCAAACCCCCAAGCCGGGCGAAGCGGACGAGTTCCGAGACTTCCGTCCCGGCCTCGGAGGTGTCAAGAGACTAACGTCGGAGGCATGCCGACCGTGGAAGCGCCGATCGCCGCCGTGACCGTCTACCCGCAGCAGGCCCGGATCACCCGCCGGGGCAACGCGCCGCTCGACGGCGGGCCCCACCTGACGTTCGCGGGCCTGCCCCTGGCCCTCGACCCGGCGTCGGTGCGCGTCACCGGCACGGGCCCGGCGCTGATCACCGGGGTGGACGTGCGGACCGACCGGCACGCCTCCCCGGCCGACGCGGCGTTGCGCGCCCTCGTCGAGCAGCGGCGCGCGGACCAGGCCACGCTCGACGGCGTCGTGGACGACGAAGCGGCCGAAGCGATGAAGGTGGATCTGCTGACTTCGCTGGCGAAGCGGAGTGGAGGCAGCTTCGCGAAGGCGCTGGCCGCGGGGACCGCGGAACCCACGCGGGTGGGCGAGGTGACGGACGCGCTGAGTGCGCGGCTGGCTTCGGCGTTGAAGTCCCGGCGGGTGCTCTCGGACCGGATCACCCGGCTGCGCGAGGACCTCGCGGCGCTGGACCGGCGGATCGAGGCGCACAGCGCGCGGTCCGAAGAGGACAGCACTTCGGTGGTGGTGGAGCTGGAGATCGCGGACCCGTCCGGATCGGCGGAGCTGGAACTGTCCTATGTGGTCCCCGGGGCGAGCTGGGCGCCCGGGTACGACATCCGGGTGCGCGGGACCGACGTCACGGTGGTGTCGTACGGGCTGGTCAGCCAGCACACGGGTGAGGACTGGCCCGAGTGCGAGCTGGCGCTGTCGACGGCGCGACCGGCGGTTTCGGTGGTGGTGCCGGAGCTTTCGCCGTGGTTCCTGGACCGGGTGCACCCGGTGCCGGCGGCCCCGGCGGCGGCTTACGGCGGTGCGGGCGGCGGGATTCCGGAGGGTGCGCGGAGCCGGGGTTTCGCCGCGTTGGCCGCGGCTCCGATGGCGCCGAAGCTGGCGTCGGTCGAGCAGGGCACGACGGCGGTGACGTACCGGCCTTCGCGTCCGGTGGCGGTGCCGTCGGGGGCTCAGGGGCATCGCACGACGTTGGCTTCGCTTTCGCTCACGGCCGTTTTGGGGTACGTGACGGCGCCGGTGCTGGCCGAGGAGGCTTATCTGCGGGCGGTCGTGGTCAATTCTTCGGAGCACGCTCTGCTGCCCGGGCGCGCTTCGGTGTTCCACGAGGCGGAGTTCGTGGGGACGACTTCGCTGGAGGCTTGGGCTCCCGGGGAGGAGCTGGAGCTGGCTTTGGGGGTCGACGACCGGATCCGGGTGGAGCGGGAACTCGTGCGGCGTTCCGCGTCGAAGGCGGCTTTGTCGGGACAGAAGCGGCGGGAGGCGGAGTACCGGATTTCGGTGGGGAATTACGGTCCCCGGCCGGCTTCGGTGACTGTTTTGGATCAGGCGCCGGTTTCGCGGGATGACGGGATCACGGTGAAGGACGTGAAGACTTCGCCGGATCCGGTGGAGACTTCGGAGCTGGGTGAGTTCACGTGGAAGCTGGAGCTGGGGGCCGGGGAGACGGGGGAAGTGCGGCTTTCTTACCGGGTGGATGTGGCGAAGGGCGTGGAGTTGTCGGGGTGGCGGGAGTGAATTCCGCTCAGGCACCGGCCGCGGGGCCGGACCGCTCGTCGGACGGCGGCTGGTCGAGGTTCTGTTCCCGCTTCTTCTGCTCCGTCTTCAGCCGGTAGACCTCCTCGGCGAAATCCCCGAGCGCCTTCTCCTGCGCCTCCTTGTCGGAGCCGTAGTGCTTGTACCGGCCGATACCCAGGTCGAACGCTTCCCATTCGGACTCGATCGCGTCCGCGGTCTGCTGCAGGTAGGCCCCGCGCTCGCGGTACTTGAAGGCGGCGATGAACCCGCTGGCGATGCCGACCAGGAAGCTCGTCACCATGGTGCCCCACTTCGCCAGGGGCGAGATCAGCGAGATCCCGGCGATCGCCGTCGTGGCCAGTGAACCGATGATGAGGACACCTTGCAGGGCGTTCTGGATCCGCCGGTAGCGCTTGTTCTCCGCGCGGAACCGGTCGACGTCGGAGAAGGCTTCGGCTTTGTACGCGAGACGGCGCTGCTTGAGAGTCAGCTCGCCCTCGCTGACCGACAGCTTGCGTTTGTCGCGCAGCAGGGTCAGTTCCAGGTCCAGGTCGGACTCGAGCTTGCGGTCACCGAAAAGCCCTGTGCCGTTGTAGGTGGCGGGCCCGCCGGGCCGGAACTTGAGGTGGCACCCCTTGAGCAGCAGCGCCAGTCCGGCGAGCCCCACCACGGCCGTGATCTGGGAGTTCTCGGACCGGATGTCGAACCGGGAGAACCCGCTGACGATCCACAGCGTGACCAGCAGGAGCGGGCCCGCGACGAGGTGGATGTTCCCCCACCGCTTCCGGCGCCGGGCCACGAAGAGCTGGTACTCCAGCCCCCTGATCTCGTGATCCAGGTGGATCAGCTTCACGGCGGCGTCCGGTGCGGAGACCACTTCTCCCCCTGAGTCTCGTGGCTGGCGGCGACCCAGCATAACGAGACAAGCGGGTCCGGCCGACCCGCCACGGATCGGCCGGACCCCGCGACTCCGGCGTCAGCCCTGCGCGATGTACGCCTGCAGCTGTTCCTGGCTCTGCTCCAGCTGTTCCATCCGGTTCTTCACCACGTCCCCGATGGACACGATCCCCGCCAGCTGCCCGTCGACCACCACCGGGACGTGGCGGATGCGGCGCTCGGTCATCAGCACCGACAGCTGGTCCACCGAGTCCTCCGGACCGCAGCTCGCCACCAGCTTCGTCATGATCTCCGAGACCGGGCCCTCCAGCAGGGCCGGGCCTCGCTCGTTCAGCCGGCGGACGACGTCGCGTTCCGAGACGATGCCCGCGATCGAGCCGTCGGGGGCGACGACGACCATCGCGCCCACGTTGTGTTCGGCCAGTCCGGTCAGCAGTGTGGTCACCGTGGTGTCCGGGGTGACCGTCGCGACCGCCGTCCCCTTCGTGCGCAGCAGATCCGCAATCCGCATGGCGATCCTTCCCGTCGGTGAGCTGGATCACCACAGGGTAGGTCTCCCCGGCACCGTGCGAAAGTCCGGCAAACGGGGCGTGTTCGTGGTATTCGAACCGATTCAGCCGAGGCGTTCGGCCAGGCCGTCCAGTGCCGAGCGGATGCCGGCCGCGTAGTCGTCGTCGCCGAGGGCGTCGAGGCGGCCGCGGGCCAGTGCCAGCTGTTCGCGGGCGGCCGCCAGGTCACCCAGCTTGCGGTAGTCCTCGCCCAGGTTGAGGTGCAGCGACGGGTAGAACCCGCGCACGGCCAGGGACGCGTGGTACTCCTGGGCGCGCGAATCCGTCAGGGAATCCGCCGCCGCCAGCGCGCGCAGGTCCCACTCGAGCTCTTCGGCCGGGTCGTCGCAGACGTCGGCCATGTGGTGGGCGAGTGCGACGCGGTGCAGCGGGTCGCCGTCCGGGCCGATCGAGTCCCACAACGCTCGAAAGGTCTCGTACGCGCCGGCTCGGTCGCCTCCGATGTGCTGCCGCAGGCCGGCGTCGATCGCCGCCATCACGTCGTCGGTCATGCCGCTCCCCCGTCCGCCAGCGCCCGCAGCCGGGCCAGTCCCGGCTCGATCCGCTCGGCCGCGACCGCACCGTAACCGAACACCAGCCCGTGCCGCCGCGCCCCCACCCCGAAGTCCCCCAACGAGTACAGCCGGACGCCGTGCCGCCGGGCCGCGCGGACCAGCGGGCCGCAGTCCGACGAAGCCACCGCGCTCAGGTGCAGGCCCGCCGACGACGGCAACGGGGTCAGGAAGTCCGCGAACGAGGCCAGCGACCGGGTCAGCAGCTCGTGCCGCTCGCGGTAGACCTTCCGCATCCGCCGGACGTGCCGGGCGAAGCCGCCTTCGGCCATGAACGCCGCCAGTGCCGCCTGCTCGACGTTCGGCGCGTGCCAGTCGGTCAGGTAGCGGGCCTTGACCAAGGCGGGCACGAGCGACGGCGGCGCGATGAGGAAACCCAGCCGCAGCGCGGGCGAAAGGACCTTCGAGAACGAGCCGACGTAGACGACCCGGCCCCGGGAATCGAGGCTGTGCAACGGTTCCAGCGGCCGCCCGGTGTAGCGGAACTCGGTGTCGTAGTCGTCCTCGACGAGCACCGCGTCGTTCCGCTCGGCCCAGTCGAGGAGCTCGAGCCGGCGCTCCAGCGACATCGACAGCCCCAGCGGGTACTGGTGCGACGGCGTCACGTACACCAGCCGCGTCCCGGCCGGGATCGCGCGCACGACGATGCCGGACGCGTCCACCGGCACCGGCGCGACCCGGACGCCGCGGGCGGCGAGCACCAGCCGCGGCGGCGGGTAGCCGGGGTCCTCGACGGCGG
>NZ_JAAGNB010001769.1:0-5705 GCF_010550475.1 Amycolatopsis sp. SID8362 | reverse complement strand
CCCGCGGCACCCGGGCTGCGGGCGCTGGCGCGGGAGCTGCTGGACTCGCTGGACGCGCCGGTGTCCGAGCCGGAACCGGAGCTGCCTGCGGCGCCTTCGCTGCCACGCGGGTCCCGGGGCCGCGAGCTGAACGCGTGGACCGGCCGGGCGGCGGGCTGCCTGCTGGGCAAGCCGGTGGAGAAGATCCCGCGCGAGGGGATCGAGGAGATCCTGCGCGCGACCGGCCGGTGGCCCCTTTCCGGGTGGTTCACCGCGGTGGGGCTGCCCGCCGACGTCGCCGAGCGGTGGCCGTGGAACCGCCGGTCGGCGCCGACGTCGCTCGAGGAGAACATCGACGGGATGCCCGAGGACGACGACCTCAACTACCCGATGCTGGCGCTTTCCCTGGTGGAGGAGCGCGGCCTGGGCTTCACCACGGAGGACGTCGCCCAGCTGTGGCTGGACAACCTGCCCGCGGGCCGGGTGTTCACGGCGGAGCGCGCGGCGTACCGCAACCTCCTCGACGCGCGCCCGGACACGGCGACGTACCGGAACCCGTTCCGGGAGTGGATCGGCGCGCTGATCCGCGCGGACGTGTTCGGCTGGATCCGCCCGGGCGACGTCCACGGCGCGGCCCGGCTGGCGCGGGTGGACGCCCGGCTGAGCCACACGCGCAACGGCGTGTACGGCGCGATGTGGGCCGCGGGCCTGGCCTCGGCGGCGATGGTGTGCGACACGGTCGACGAAGTCCTCGACGCGGCGACGGCGGCGATCCCGGCTTCGAGCGCACTGGCGGCGGCGGTCCACTTCGGACGTTCCGCGGCCGCGGAGGGCGACGTCGCGAGTGGACTCGACCGGCTGCACGCGGAATACGGGCACCTGCATTGGGTGCACGTGCTGAACAACGCGGCGGTGATCGCGTACGCACTGGCGAAGGGCGGCGGCGAGTTCGGCCCGAGCGTGTCGATCGCGGTGACGGCGGGCTGGGACACCGACTCGGCGGCCGCGACGGTCGGGGGAGTGGTGGGGGCGGTGAGCGGGGTGGGCGAGTATTGGAGCAAGCCGCTGGACGGGCGGATCGCGACTTCGCTGCCTGGTGGGGAACGTCGGATCGCGGATCTCGCGGCCCGCACGGCGAGGCTGGCGGAGGCGGGCCGGTGACCGGGCGGGTCGGTTCGGGCTTGGCGGGTGATGCCGCGAGGCTCGGTGGGGCCGCGGGCGGCGATGCCGGGCGGGTCGACGCAGGCCTGCCGGGCGGGTCCGCCACCGGCGGTGGGGCTGCGGTCGGTCCTCCCTCGGCGACCGGGCGGGTCGTGGTCGTCGGCTCGGCCAACGTCGACCTCGCCGTCGACGTGGCCCGGGTGCCCCGGGCCGGTGAGACCGTCCTCGGCGACCGCCTCCGCCGCAGCCCGGGCGGCAAGGGCGCGAACCAGGCCCTCGCCGCCGCGCTCGCCGGGGGTGCCAGTACCAGCTTCGTCGGCGCGCTCGGCGAAGACGAAGGCGCCGACCTCATCCTCGTCTCCCTCGCCGGCGCCGGGGTCCGCACCGATCTCGTCGAACGCGCCGACGCGCCGACCGGAACCGCCTTCATCACCGTGGCCCCGGACGGCGAGAACGCCATCGTCGTCGCGCCCGGGGCCAACGACCACGTGAAGATCGGGGCCGCGCAAGCCGATCGGATCGCCGAAGCCGATGTCGTGCTCGCGCAGCTCGAGATTCCGCTCGACGTCGTCGCGGCCGCCGCCGCGGCCAAGCGGGCCGGGGCGTGGCTGATCCTCAACGCCGCGCCGTCGCGGGAGCTGCCCGATTCACTCTGGGAGGTCGTCGACCTGCTGGTCGTCAACGAGCACGAAGCCGCCGATCTCGCGGGTGAGCCCGAGAAGCTGCTCAAGCGCGTGCCCGCGGTGGTCGTCACCCTCGGCGGCGAGGGCTGCGTCGTGCTCCGCCGCGGCGAAGAACCCGTGCGGATCCCCGGCATCCCGGTCGACGTCGTGGACACCACCGGCGCGGGCGACACCTTCTGCGGCGTCCTCGCCGCGGCGCTGGCCCACGGCCACGACCTGTCCCAAGCCGCACGGCGAGCGGGTGCCGCCGCCGCGCTGGCCGTCACGCGGCCCGGGGCTCAGGCCGCCGTCCCGACCGCCGCGGAAGTGGCGGAACTCGAAGGAAAGGCACCATGACCGCCGGTTTCGACCCGCTCGTCCCGCGGCCGATCGACCAGCCGACCGAGGTGCGCGGACCGCTGTCCGCATTGGACGAAGCCAAGATCTTCGCCGCGCCGGCGGACCCTGCCGACCGGCCCGCGTGGCGCGCGAAGCTCCACGAATGGCGGGAAGACGCCCGCGAGCGGCACGGCTACACCGGTGCCGCCTACGACCGTCCACAAGCGACTTGGGCGGCGTCGTGCCACACGGTCGCCCAGGTCTGGCTCTGGGACGAGCTGCTCTACTCGTTCGAAGGCCGCAGCTTCACGCCCGAGCGCTTCCTCGCCGACGCGCGGGACCGCTTCGGCGGGCTCGACGCCGTCGTCCTCTGGCACGCCTACCCGGTGATCGGCCTCGACGACCGCAACCAGTGGGACTTCTACCGCGACGTCCCCGGCCTCGCCGAGCTGATCGCCATCCTGCACGCCGAGGGCTTGCACGTCTTCGTCGACTACAACCCCTGGGACGTCGGCACCCGCCGCGGCGCGGACGACCTCACCGAACTGGCCGCGCTCGTCAAGGACTTCGAAGCCGACGGCGTCTTCCTCGACACGCTCAAGAAGGCCGAGCCGGAGTTCGTCGAACGCCTCGAAGCCGCCCGGCCCGGGATCGTCGTCGAAGGCGAGTCGAAGCTCGCCGTCGAGCGGATCGAGGACCACGCGGCGTCGTGGGCCCAGTTCTTCGCCGACTCGCCCGTGCCCGGCGTCCTGCGCGCCCACTGGTACGAGCGGCGCCACATGCAGCACCACGTCCGCCGCTGGCACCGCGACCACAGCGAAGAACTGCAGTCCGCGTGGCTCAACGGCGTCGGGGTCATGGTCTGGGAGGTCGTCTTCGGCGTCTGGGTCGGCTGGTCGCCCCGCGACGCCGCCACCGTCCGCCGGATGGTCACCCTGCAGCGCCTGGCGAAGGACCTCCTCCTCGACGGCGAGTGGACACCCCTGGCCGAGCTGCCGCCCGAGGCCGAAGCCGCCGGTGTCTACGCGTCGAAGTGGGAACTCGGCGACCGGACACTGTGGACACTCGTCAACCGCGGCGACACCGACTACCACGGCCCGCTGCCCGGCACGGACCTCCTCGGCGGGGTCCCGGCTCGCGGCATCGGCGCGACGGTGGACGGCTGGCGGCCGGACCTCCCGCCGTTGCCGCACGACCCGGATGCCCGGTTCCCGCACCGGATCGCGCGCCGCGTGAGTCCACAACGGACAACCGGTGTGCCCGACGAAGACGCCGTTGTCGTCCCGGCCGGACCGTACGTGCTGACCGTCCGATACCGCGCCCGGGAGACGGGCATGTACCAGGGAGCGCCCTATGTGGACGAATGGAAGCCACTCCCGCCGCGCCTGCACGACGCCCGGACCCTGCAGCGCGAAGGCGAGCTGACGACGGCGGTCGCGGTCGGGGCCACCGAAGTGACCAACGCGCAGTACGCGGAGTTCCTGGCCGCCACCGGCTACGAACCGGCGCGGGAGCACCGAGGAGCGCCGGACGCACCCGTTACCCACGTCGACCTCGACGACGCCCGCGCGTACTGCGCGTGGCGCGGCGGTCGCCTGCCGACCGAGGACGAGTGGCAGCTGGCGGGCGACCGGCTGCGCCGCGGCACCCCGGCCGTGTGGAACTGGACCGAGAGCGAGCACTCCGACGGCCGCACGCGGTTCGTGATGCTCAAGGGCGGCAGCGACTACCGGGCCGAAGGCTCGGAGTGGTACGTCGAAGGCGGCCGGAAAGGACCCGAGTACACCGTGAAACTCCTCTTGCCCGGCCTGGGGCTCGCCCGCAGCGCGACCGTCGGTTTCCGGTGCGCGTGGGAGGTGCCGTCGTGACCGTCTCCCGCGACCCCGCTGCCGGGGCACTGGCCGGGCTGCGCGTCGTCGACGCGTCCACGCTCTTCGCCGGGCCGATGGCCGCGATGCACCTCGGCGACATGGGGGCCGAGGTGATCAAGATCGAGCACCCGCGCAAGCCGGACCCGGCGCGCACGCACGGCGCCGCCAAGGACGGCGTCAACCTCTGGTGGAAGACGCTGGGCCGCAACAAGCGCACGATCACCGCCGACCTCGGCAGCGAAGGCGGCCGCGAGGTCTTCCTCGCCCTCGCCACCACCGCCGACGTCGTGATCGAGAACTTCCGCCCGGGCACCCTCGAGCGCTGGGGCCTCGGGTACGACGAGCTGGCGAGCTGGAACCCGAAGCTCGTCCTCGCCCGCGTCACCGGATTCGGGCAGCTCGGTCCTTATCGGACCCGACCCGGTTTCGGCACCCTCGCCGAAGCGATGAGCGGTTTCGCGGCGACCACCGGGGAGCCGGACGGCCCGCCGACGCTCCCGCCGTTCGGGCTTGCCGACGGCGTCGCGTCCCTGGCCACGGCGTACGCGATCATGGTCGCGCTCGCCGCGCGCGCGAACACCGGGCGCGGGCAGGTCGTCGACACCGCGATCATCGAGCCGATGCTCGCCATGCTCGGCCCGCAGATCACGCGCTGGGACCAGCTGCGCACCGTCCAGCCGCGCACCGGCAACCGGTCGATCAACAACGCGCCGCGCAACACCTACCGCACCGCCGACGGCCAGTGGGTCGCGGTGTCCACTTCGGCCCAGTCGATCGCCGAACGCGTGGTCCGGATGGTCGGCCGGCCGGACCTGGCCGACGAACCGTGGTTCGCCAGCGGTGCCGAACGCGCGCAGCACGCCGACGAACTCGACGAAGCCGTCGGCAAGTGGATCGGGCAGCGCACGCGTGACGAGGTCGTCGCCGCGTTCGAAGAAGCGCAGGCCGCGGTGGCGCCGATCTACGACGCCGCCGACATCGTCGCCGACCCGCAGTTCCGGGCGCTCGGCACGATCCACGAGATCGACGACGCCGAGCTGGGGCCGATGCTCATGCAGGGCCCGCTGTTCCGGCTGTCGGGCCACGACGGCGTCATCGGGTTCACCGGGCGCCCGCACGGCGCCGACACCGACGCGGTCCTCGACGAACTCGGGTTCTCGCCGGAGCGGGTGGCCGAACTGCGGGAGCGGGGTGCGGTGTGACGCCGCCGCTCACGCTTCTCTACGCGCCCGCCGACCGGCCGGACCGGGTACGCAAGGCACTGGCGTCCGCGGCCGACGTCGTGCTCGTCGACCTGGAAGACGCCGTCGCCCCGGCCCGCAAGGACGAAGCCCGCGCCAACGCGATCGACCTGCTCACCACCGCGGACCGGCCGGTTCAGGTGCGCGTCAACCACCCGAGCACGCCGTGGCACGACGCCGATCTCGCGGCGGTCGCGGGCCTCCCGCCGTCGGTGGGCGTGCGGCTCCCGAAAGTCGAGGCGCCGTCGGATGTCCTGGCCGTCGCGGCGGTGCTGCCGGACCGGGCTTTGCACCCGCTGATCGAGTCCGCGCTCGGTGTGGAACGGGCGCTGGAGATCGCGACGGCGTCGCCGCGGGTGGCGTCGATCGGGCTGGGCGAGGCCGACCTGCGCTCGGACCTCGGCGTGGCCGACGACGCCGGGCTGACCTGGGCGCGCAGCCGGGTGATCGTC
>NZ_JAAGNB010001722.1:0-20394 GCF_010550475.1 Amycolatopsis sp. SID8362 | reverse complement strand
ACCTCGACGACCGCGCCGCCGAAGTGGCCGCGGACCTCGGCCTCGCCGTCGACCTCGACCAGGCGATGACGTCGCTCTCGGGCGGCCAGGCGGCGCGGGCCGGGCTGGCGTCGCTGCTGCTGAGCCGCTACGACGTCTTCCTGCTCGACGAGCCGACCAACGATCTCGACCTGGACGGCCTGGCCCGGCTCGAACGCTTCGTGACGGGCCTGCGCGCGCCGACCGTCCTGGTCAGCCACGACCGCGAGTTCCTCGCCAGGACCGTCGACCGCGTCGTCGAGCTGGACCTGGCGCAGCAGCAGGTCAACAGCTACGGCGGTGGCTACGAGGCGTACCTCGAGGAGCGCGCGGTCGCGCGGCGGCACGCGCGCGAGGAGTACGAGGAGTACGCCGACACGAAGGCGTCGCTCGAGGCGCGCGGGCGGATGCAGCGGGCGTGGATGGAGAAGGGCGTCAAGAACGCGCGCCGGAAGCAGCCCGACAACGACAAGGCCGCCCGCAAGTTCCGCACCGAGGCGACGGAGAAGCAGGCGTCGAAGGCGCGGCAGACCGACCGGATGATCGAGCGGCTCGCCGTCGTCGAGGAGCCCCGCAAGGAGTGGGAGCTGCGGATGGAGATCGCCGCGGCGCCGCGCGCGGGCGCGGTGGTCGCGACCCTGCGCGGCGCGGTCGTCCGCCGCGGCGGCTTCACCCTCGGACCGGTGGACCTGCAGGTCGACTGGGCGGACAAGGTCGCCATCACCGGCGCGAACGGCGCGGGCAAGTCGACGCTGCTGGCCGCGCTGCTCGGCCGGGTCCCGCTCGACGAGGGGAACGCCGCGCTCGGACCGGGTGTCGTCGTCGGCGAGGTCGACCAGGCCCGGCGGCTGTTCCTCGGGGACGTCCCGCTCGCCGAGGCCTTCGCGCGCGAGGTCCCGGAGTTCCCCGACGCCGACGTCCGGACGCTGCTGGCGAAGTTCGGGCTCAAGGCCGCGCACGTGCTGCGGTCGGCGGCGACGCTGTCGCCGGGCGAGCGGACGCGGGCGGCGCTGGCGCTGCTGCAGGCCCGCGGGGTCAACCTGCTGGTGCTCGACGAGCCGACGAACCACCTCGACCTGCCCGCGATCGAGCAGTTGGAGTCGGCGCTCGACACCTACCCGGGGACGCTGCTGCTGGTGACGCACGACCGCCGGATGCTGGACGCGGTGCACGTCACGCGGCGCCTGGAGGTCGACGGCGGGCAGGTCCGCGAGCGGTGAAGCCGGCCGCGCCGTCCCTGTGGACAAGCGCCGCTTTCACGTGAAAGTGACGCGTCAGCCCTTGGTCGCGCCGCCGGTCAGGCCCTTCACGAACTGCTTCTGCAGTGCCAGGTAGAAGATCAGCACCGGCAGCGTCGCCAGGAACATCAGGGCGAACACGCTGCCCAGGTCCGCCTGGTACTGGCCGATCGAGCGGTAGATGCCGGTCGTGATCGTCGTGCCCTGGCTGGGGCCGAGGATGATCAGCGGGTCGATGAAGTCGTTCCAGATCCACACGCCGAGGAAGATCAGCACCGACGCCGTCGCCGGGCGCAGCAGCGGGAAGACCACGCGCCAGAACACCTGCAGCCGGCTCGCGCCGTCGAGCAGCGCCGCTTCCTCCAGCTCCACCGGGACGCCGCGGATGAAGCCCGAGAACACGAACACCCCGAACGGCACGTAGTAGCCGACGTTGAACAGGATCAGCCCCGGCAGCGTCGCCATCAGGTGGGTGACGCGCAGGACGTCCGTGATCGGGATCAGGATGACCTGCGGCGGGATCATCAGCCCGGCCAGCAGCACCAGCGTCAGCACCTTCGTCCACCGCTTGCCCGAGCGCGCGAGGTAGTGGCCGAGCATCGCCGAAAGCACCGTCAACACCAGGATCGACGACAGGGTGACCACGACGCTGTTGGTCAGGCTGACCCAGAACAGCCCGTCCGGTCGGGTCAGCACCGCGTGGATGTTCGCGAGCGTCGGCGGCAGCGGGAGCGACGCCGGGTCCCCGGCGATCAGGTCGCCGCGTTTGAAGACGTTGGCCAGCACCAGGTACAGCGGCACGAAGAACACCGCGCTGACGGCGACGGCGACCGCGGGGCGGGTCACAGGTCCACCTCCCGGCGGCGGAGGAAGTTCAGCACGACGGTCGTCACGACCGCGACGATCACCAGCATCAGCACGGCCATCGCGGACGCGTAGCCGACGTGGTTGGCGTCGAAGCCGGTCTGCAGCACGTCGAACGCGATCGTCGCGGTGGCACCGGAACCCGGGCCGCCGTTGGTGATCACCTTGACGTAGTCGTAGGTCTTGAACGCCGAAATGAGCAGCACCACCGTGTTGATCGTCAGCGACGGCGCGAGCAGCGGCCAGGTGACCGCGCGGAACCGGCGCAGCGGCCCGGCGCCGTCGATCTCCGCGGCCTCCAGCAGTTCCGCGGGCACGCCCTGCAGCCCGGCCAGGTAGACGACGACGCAGAACCCGAGCATCTGCCAGCACACGATCGAGGCGACCGAGTAGAGCGCCAGATCGGGGTCCGACAGCCATCCGGGCGGGTGCTCGACGCCGAGCGCCCGCAAGAGGCTGTTGAGCGGTCCCGCGTCGTCGAGCAGCCGCGACCAGACGATCGAGACGACGACCGAGCTGAGGATCACCGGCGTGAAGAACACGCTCCGCAAAGCGTTGTACAGCCAGCCTTTCCGGTCCAGCAGCAGGGCGACGCCGAGGCCGAGGACGTTGGGCACGACGACCACGATCAGCGTCAGGATCGTGGTCACCCGAAGCGCGGTGAGGAACTGCTCGTCGGAAAGCAGCAGCCGGTAGTTGTCGAGCCCGGTGAACTTCACCGGCGGGTTGAACGGGTTGTAGTTCGTCAGGCTGTACCCGAAGCTGATCAGGATCGGGGCCAGCACGAAGCACAGGTAGACGAGCACGCCGGGAGCGCCGAACGAAGCGAAGTGCCCGACCCGCGGCAGGACCGGCTTGCGGCTGGCCAAGTCAGCCCGCCTTCGCCCACTCGGTGTCCAGGAACGCGCACGCGTCGGCCACGGACTTGCGGCCGGTGATGACGTCCTGGGCGGCCTGGTCGACCTTGTCCTTCATGCCGGGCAGCAGCCCGTCGTCGGCGGTCTCCCACCGGAACGCGTGCACCACGGCGTTCTGCTGGACGGCCCGCGTGTACAGCTCGTACCCGGCCTTGAAGGTCGGGCCGACGTCGGCCGGCGGGGTGTAGCCCTTGATGGCCGGGAACAGGCCGTCGGCCTTGACCGAGGCGTCGAGCTGGTCCTTGTCGAGCTGGAAGCCGAGGGCGAACTTCTTGGCGGCGTCGAGGTTCGTGGCCTTGGCGTTCACGATCATGCCGCCGCCGGTGTAGGCCGGGACGACGAGCTTGCCGTCCTCGGTGGGGAAGTCGAAGACGCCCACCTCGAAGTCGTGCTTCTTCGAGTCGGCGTTCGCGGCGAACCAGTTGCCCATCGGGTACATCGCGCTCTTGCCGTCGAGGAAGCCCTGCTCGGTCGCCGCGTAGTCGCGCGACACGCTGGTCTTGTCCACGTACCCCTTCGCGGCCAGGTCGGCGAGCTTCGCGAAGGCGTGCTGGAACGCGGGATCGGTGAACTTGACCTGGCCCTGGCGGCGCCGGGTCAGCCAGTCCGGCATCGTGTTGTAGACCTCGGTGCCGACCAGGCCGGAGAGGATCATCGACGACGGGAAGCCGTCCTTGCCCCCGCCGATGGTGAACGGCGCGAAACCCTTGTCCTTCAGCTTTCCCGCGTCGGCGACGAGTTCGTCCCACGTCTTCGGCGGCGCGGCGATGCCGGCGTCGGCGAACATCTTCTTGTTGTAGTAGACCGGCGGGATGGTCTGGGTGTTCGCCGGCAGCTGGTAGTGCTTCCCGTTGACCGGGTTGGCGTCCGGGAACTGGAAGTCCTTGAGCTCGTCGGCCGTCCAGGCGTAGAGGTTGCCGGCTTCGGCGAAACCGGCCGAGTCGACGGCGATCAGCACGTCCGGGAACTGGCCGGACTGCAGGAGCTGCTTGGCGTACGACGTCCGGCCGTCGGCGGTCGGCGCGACGAGCTTCTTCACCTTCATGCCCGGGTTCTTGTCGGTGACGCGCTTGATGGCGGCGTCCCAGTAGGCCGGGGTGAGGTTCGGGGTTTCGAAGGTCAGGAAGGTGATCTCGGTGCCGCCGCCGGTGTTCGAGCCGACCGAGCACGCGCTCACCGCCAGGAGCGCCGCCGCGCCGAGCGCCAATGTCCGTCTCATCGAGCCCTCCAGATGTGATGTATGACGCATTTGATCTGATGTCTGAGGGGCTGTCAAGCAGTAGAGGGCAGTGAAACTCTCGAAGAGCGGCCGATAGATCGGATCTCTAGCGGGGAATTCGCTCCAACCGGATCACCGTGCTCGCGAAGTCGCCGGTCGGGAGGCCGAGACGCAGTCCGTGGGCGAGCAGCACGGCCCCGCTGTGCGTCGTCCCGGAGTCCGGATCCAGGTACCGCTCAGCGGGATCGAGCCCGCCGAGCCGCAGCGGCCGGTCCGGCTCGGCGAAGTGCGCGGCCTGCCGGTAGGCGAACACGACCGACCGGTCGCCGAGGACGTACTGGAGTGCCACGAGCCCGTCGTCGGACGGCGGCCGGAGGCGGTGCAGCGCGCCGTGCTGCACCACGGGCCGGATGTCCCGGTACCGCGCGATCATCTCCCGGGCGAACGCGAGGTCGGCTTCGGGCCAGCGCGCGATGTCACCGCCGAGGCCGAGGACGCCGGCCATGGCGACGTGGAACCGGAAGCGCAGCGGCACCGAGCGGCCGGTGACGAAGTTCGGGTTGTCGGTGACCCACGCCGACATCGCGCGGGCCGGGTAGAGCTGGCTGTAGCCGTGCTGGACGCGCAGCCGGTCGAGGGCGTCGGTGTTGTCGGACGGCCAGACCTGGTCGGCGCGGGCGAGCACGCCGAGGTCGATCCGGCCGCCGCCACCGCTGCACGCCTCGATCCGCAGACCGGGGTGATCTTCCCGGAGCCGGTCCAGGATCGCGTAAACGGCCCGGGTGTGCTCGACCCACACCCGGTCCTGGTCCGCCTCGCCCGGCCGGCCCGCTTCGCTGAACGGGCGGTTCATGTCCCACTTGAGGAAGTCGACGCCGTGGTCGCCGACGAGCCGGTCGAGCCAGCTGTGCGCCCACGCGGCGACGTCGGGCCGCGCGAAGTCGAGGACGAGCTGCTTGCGCAGTTCCGAGCGCCGCCGGTGCGCGTGGTGCAGCACCCAGTCCGGGTGGGCGCGGTACAGATCGCTGTCGGGGTTGACCATTTCGGGCTCGACCCACAGGCCGAACTTCATGCCCAGCGCGTGCACCGCGTCCACCAGCGGCTGGAGGCCATCGGGGAAGCGCTCGCGGTTGACGTGCCAATCGCCGAGCCCGGCGTGGTCGCCGGTGCGGGCGCCGAACCACCCATCGTCCAGCACGAACAGCTCGACGCCGAGCGCCGCGGCCCGCTCGGCGAGCGCGCGTTGCCCGGCTTCGGAGACCTCGAAACCCGTGGCCTCCCACGAGTTGTAGAGCACCGGACGCAGTTCCCCGGGGTGGGGCAGGACGTGTTCGCGGACGTAGGCGTGCCACGCGCGGCTCGCGGCACCGAACCCGCCGTCGGTGCGGAGCCCGGCCGCGACCGGCGTGGTCAGCGGCTTTCCCGGCCCGACGTGGTGGACGACGCCGTCTTGGCCGAAACCACCGCTGATCGTGAGGCGCCCGGTCGAGGACCGGGTGGTGGTGAGGCGCCACGACCCGCTCCACGCGAGCGCGACGCCGTAGACCTCGCCGTGGCGTTCGGTGGCGGTGCCGTCGTCGACCATGACCCACGGGTTGGCGTGGTGGCTGGTGATCCCGCGGCGGCTGCCGAAGACGGTTTCCCCGTGTGGGACGGCTTCACGTCGGAGCTGGGTTTCCGCGGCCCAGCGGCCGGTGGCGTGGCTGAGCCGGTAGTCCTCGAGGACGGGCAGCACCCAGGTCGCGGAGTCGGCGCGGGCGACCTCGACGTCGGTGTCCGCGGACAGCTCGGTCCAGCGTTCGAGGACGTCTCCCCGGAAGCGGTAGTGGAGCGTCAGCCGTACGGGGTAGTGGCGGTCGGCGAAGAAGATCTCGAGGTGGTTCCCGGTGCTCTCGTGGGTTTCGTACCGCCATTCGAGGCCGCGGGTGCCGTCGGCGAAGCGGAGTTGCAGCGCCGGGGTCCAGTAGCGGGTGCCGCCGTCCGCCGCGAGTTCGTCGAGGCCTTCGTTGGGGTCGTTGAAGCCGTCCCAGCGGGGAAGCGTTTTCGCGGTGAGTTCGACGACCTCGGGCGGGGAGAGCCGGGGACCCCAGTAGACGTGGGTGGGGACGTCGTCCTCGTCGAGCCGCAGCGCGTACGTGGTGGCTGCGCCGGTGAGCACCCAGGTGCGGTGGTCGTCGAGGTAGCTGATCCCGGCCATGCGGGCCATCCTGGCCGCCGGAACCCCGTGGCGGCCAGGACTTCCCGCTCACCGGGTCAAGGCCCAGGGTCCCGGCAAAGTCGGGTAGCACGGCCGATCCGCCGATCCGCGATGACATGAATGGGTCATTCACCTCACCAGACGACATGAATGACCCATTCACAACATCCCCGCGACGCCGGACAGACCACGCAGCCGACCCGCGGCCGGTCACCCGCTCGCCGGCGCGCGACATTGCCGGGACCCTGGGGTCACGGCCGGTCGGTCAGGTACCCGCCCATGGTCTTGAAGTACTCGTGCGCCGCCAGCTCGGTCCCGTCGGCGGTGCGGACCCGCTCGACCACCAGGCCGGGCGACTGCCCGCGCCGCGCCTGCGGGCCGGCCACGACCACGACGCCGTCGCCCTCCTTGATGAAGATCCGGCCCGGCGTGCCGCCGTAGTTCCCCTTCGACACCGACGCCTTGAGGATCCGCAGCTCTTCGCCGCGGTGGTAGGTGAACGCGTTCGGGTACGGGTCGGACAGCGCGCGTACGAAACGTTCGAGGTCCGCCGGCGGGAGGGTCCAGTCGATCAGGCTGTCGCGGCGGGCGCGCTTGTGGAAGAAGCTGGCGTTCGAGCGGTCCTGCGGCACCGGGGTGTAGCCCGTCTCGATCTTCGAGATGGCTTCGGCCGTGAGCGGGGCGATCAGGTCGACCGTGCGGTGGAACAGGTCCGTCGTGGTGTCCGCCGGGCCGACCGGGATCGCGCGCTGCAGGACGATGCCGCCCGCGTCGAGCTCGCCGTCCATCATGTGGGCGGTGACGCCGACCTCGGGCTCGCCGTTGATCAGCGCCCAGATGAGCGGGGAGAAGCCCGCGTACGCCGGCAGCAGCGAGTCGTGGATGTTGAGCGTGCCGTGCCGCGGGAGCTCGAAGATCTCCGGGGGCAGCCAGGTGCGCCAGTTGTTCGCCACGATCAGGTCGAGGTCGGCGGCCTTGAGCTCGGCCAGCAGTTCGGCGTCGTCCGGGCGGTTGCGGAGCAGCACGCGGATGCCGTTGGCCTCGGCGAGGTCGGCGACGGAGTCGGCCCAGATCCGCTCGTAGGCGTGGTCGCTCTTCGGGTGCGTCACCACGAGGGCGACTTCGTGCCCCGCGTCGATGAGCGCCTGCAGGGTCCGGTGCCCCCAGGTCTGGTAGCCGAACATCGCCACGCGCATTCGAGAGTGCCTTTCATGATCGGGGGACGAACATCACCACGAACGTACTAGGCCAGGCTGGCCTAAGTTAGGTTAGGGTTCCCTGAACGGTACCGGAGCGCGCGAGGGAGCAACATGACTGCAGAGGTCCCGATCTACGACATCGTCGGCGTGGGCTTCGGACCCTCGAACCTGGCCCTCGCGATCGCCCTCGCCGAGCACAACGCCGGCGCCGGGGAGCCGGTGACCGCGCACTTCCTCGAGCGGCAGCCGAAGTTCGGCTGGCACCGCGGGATGCTCATCGACACCGCCACCATGCAGGTCTCGTTCCTGAAAGACCTGGTCACCATGCGGAACCCGACCAGCGGGTTCAGCTTCCTCAACTACCTCCACGAGGCGGGGCGGCTGGTCGACTTCATCAACCACAAGAACCTCTTCCCGCTGCGGGTCGAGTTCCACGACTACTTCGAGTGGGCGGCCGCGAAGGTCGACGACGTCGTCTCGTACGGCACCGAGGTCGTCTCCGTGAAGCCGGTGTACGACGGCTCGGAAGTGGCCTACTTCGACGTCGAGGCGTCGGACGGCTCGGCGTTGCGCGCCCGGAACCTGGTGGTGGGCACGGGCCTGCGCCCGCAGCTGCCCGAGGGGATCACCGCCGGGCCGCGGATCTGGCACAACAGCGAACTGCTGTTCCGCGTCGACGCCCTGCGCGGCACGTCGCCGAAGCGGTTCGTCGTCGTGGGCGCCGGGCAGAGCGCGGCCGAGGTGGCCGCGCTGCTGCACGACGAGTTCCCGCACGCCGAGGTGTGCGCGGTGTTCGCCCGCTACGGCTACAGCCCGGCCGACGACAGCTCGTTCGCGAACCGGATCTTCGACCCGGAAGCCGTCGACCAGTTCTACCGCGCGGGCGAGCCGGTCAAGGACCGCCTGATGCGCTACCACGGCGCGACGAACTACTCGGCCGTCGACATCGACCTGATCGACGAGCTGTACCGCCGCGTCTACCGCGAGAAGGTCCTCGGCGTGGAACGGCTGCGGCTGCTGAACGTCTCGCGCCCTGTCGAGGTCACCGACACCGGAACCGCGGTGACGGCCACCGTCGAATCACTGACGACGGGCGAGCGCACGGTGCTGGAAGCCGACGCGGTCGTCTACGCCACCGGGTACCGGCCTGCCGACCCGACCCCGCTGCTGGGCGAGCTCGGTGCCCGCTGTTCGCGCGACGAAGAGGGCCGGCTGCGCGTCGAGCGCGACTACCGCCTCACGACGGAACCGGTGCTGCGCGGCGGGATCTACCTCCAGGGCGGCACCGAGCACACGCACGGCATCACGTCTTCGCTGCTGTCGAACACGGCGGTGCGGGTGGGCGAGATCCTCCAGTCCGTTGTGGACCGACGGGTGGTCGCGGAGCCGGCGGGGGAGTACGCCGTCAGCGCGCGCTGAGCTGCTCCCGCAGGATGTCGCCGTGGCCGGCGTGACGGGCGAAGTCCTCGATCAGCAGCAGGTAGACGAACCGGAGGTTGACCGCGCCGAGGACGTCGTGGGTGCGGGTTTCGTCGAGGTCGAAGCGGGCCGCGATTTCGCGTGAGCGCGCGCTCGCCCGCTCGAACTCGGCGATCACGTCGGCCACGGTTTCGCCTTCCGCGACGGCGAAACTGGGGTCGCCCGGCGTCGTCGGACCGTCGCATTCGGACTCGTCGAGGCCCTGCAGGAGACATTGGAACCACCGGCGTTCGGCCATGGCGGCGTGCTTGACCAGCCCGATCGGCGTGGTCGCGGACGCGACCAGCCGCACGCGGGCGTCGGCCTCCGACAGCCCGCGTGCGACGTCGATGACGGCGCGCCGCTGGCGGTCCATCGTGGCTTCCAGCAGGTGGCGCTCGGGACCGGTGGTGATTTCGGGCAGCACGAACATGGCTCTGCTTCCTGGAGGGGGTTTCGGCCGGACGTTCCCCGGAACACGCGGGGCGGGCCGAACCCCAGGATAGCTCAGCCCTGGTGCGCCGGGGCGGGGTGGTGGCGGCTGATCGGGATCACCATCGGGGTGCCGCTCACCGGGTCCGGGGTGATCCGGCAGCGGACGTCGAACACCTCGTCCACCAGCTCCTCGGTGATCACGTCGGCCGGCGCGCCGGAAGCCACGATCCGGCCCGCCTTCATCGCGATCACGTGGTCGGCGTAGCGGCAGGCCTGCGGCAGGTCGTGCAGCACCATCACGACCGTGCGGCCTTCGCCGCGGTTGAGGTCGACGACCAGGTCGAGCACGTCGATCTGGTGCGCCAGGTCGAGGTACGTCGTGGGTTCGTCGAGCAGCAGCACCGGCGTGCCCTGCGCGACCGCCATCGCGATCCACGCGCGCTGGCGCTGGCCGCCCGACAGCTCGTCGACCGGGCGGTCGGCCAGGTCGGTCATCTGCGTGGCCGCCAGGGCCGCGCGCACCGCGCCTTCGTCCGAAGTGGACCATTGCCGCCACCAGCTCTGGTGCGGCGCGCGGCCGCGGCCGACGAGGTCGGCGACCGTCATGCCTTCCGGCGCCACCGGGGACTGCGGCAGGATCCCGAGCCGTTGGGCGACCTGGCGGGTCGGCAGGTCGTGGATCGAGCGGCCGTCGAGGTAGACCCCGCCCGACTTCGGCGTGAGCAGACGGGCCAGCGTGCGCAGCAACGTCGACTTCCCGCACGCGTTCGCCCCGACGATCGCGGTGATCCGGCCGGGCGGGATGTCGAGGTCGAGGTCGTCGATGACGATCTGGTCGTCGTAGGCGACGCGCAGCTCCTTCACCCGCAGCGACGGTGTTTCCATGGGTCAGCCTCCGGAACCGGATCGGTTGGCCCTGGCCAGCAGCCAGAGCAGGAGCGGGGCGCCGAGTGCGCCGGTCACGATGCCGACCGGCAGCGGGGACGCCGTGACGGTGCGCGCCAGGATGTCGCTGCCCAGCACGACGACCGCGCCGGTGAGCGCGGACGCGATGAGCGGCGGCGATGTCTGGCGTGCCAGGCGTTGCGCGATCTGCGGCGCGGTCAGCGCCACGAACGAAACCGGGCCCGCGGACGCCGTCGCGAAGGCGACGAGACCGGCGCCCGACAGCAGCAGGCCGAGCCGGACCGGCTGGACCGGGGTGCCGAGCCCGGCGGCCACCTCGTCGCCGAGCTGCAGCGTGCGCATCCACCGCGACAGCGCCAGCAGCAGGGGTAGCAGCACGGCCAGCGCGCCCGCCAGGGGGAGGACGTGCTCCCAGCCGCGGTTGGCGAGGTTCCCGACGAGCCAGCCGATCGACGCCTGCGCTTCGGTGATCTGCGCGCGGCTGAGCAGGTAGTCGGTCAGGCTGGTGCACATCGCGAAGATCCCGATGCCGACCAGGATGATCCGGTAGCCGGTGGTGCCGCGCCGCCAGGCGAGCACGTACACGAGCAACCCGGTCAGCAGCCCGCCGAGCAGGCCGAGCGTCGTGGTTCCGAGCCCGCCGCCGAAGCCGAACGAGATGCCCGCGACGACGGCGGTGGCCGCGCCCGCGTTGATGCCGATCATGTCCGGGCTCGCCAGCGGGTTACGGGTGATGGTCTGGAACACTGCGCCGGACGCGCCGAACGCGACCCCGGCGAGCAGTCCGGTCAGCGCTCGCGGCAGGCGCAGTTCTCCGACGATGTAAGCGGTTCCGCTGTCACCGCCGCCGAACACCGCCGACAGCACGTCCGGCACGCTGAGCGGGACGTCGCCGATCGTCATGCCCACGCAGAACAACGCGAACGCCAGCACGGCGAGGACGAGCGAGACGGCGGCGAGCCGGAGCCGGACCTGGCCGGACACCGCGGGTTTCGCGAGGCGGAAGGTGACCCGGTCGCGCCGCACCTGCAGCAGGCTCATGTCAGGACTCCACCAGCTTGCGGCGGCGGACCAGGTAGATGAAGAACGGGGCGCCGAGGAACGCGACGATCACGCCGGCGCGGACTTCCCCCGGCCGTGCCATGACCCGGCCGAGGATGTCGGCGGCCAGCAGCAGGCACGGCGCGAGCACGGCGGTGTAGGGCAGCAGCCAGCGGTGGTCGGGGCCGATGAGGAACCGGACGGCGTGCGGGACGATCAGGCCGAGGAAGACGATCGGGCCGGCGACGGCGACCGACGCGCCGGTCAGCAGCGTGACGGCCAGCGCGCCGCGCAGCCGCAGCGGGCCGAGCCGCCGCCCGAGTGCGACCGCGACGTCGTCACCGAGCGCGAGGCTGTTCAGCGCCGGGCCGCTCGCGACCGCCAGCACCACGCCGACGAGCAGGAACGGCAGGATCCGCAGCAGCGAACCGCCGTCGACACCGGCGAGGGAACCGGCCGACCAGAAGCGGAAGCGGTTGAGCGCCACCGGGTCCGACAGCACCATCGCGCTGGTGAACGAGCCGAGCAGCGCCGTGACGGCGGCCCCGGCGAGGGCCAGCTTGACCGGGCTCGACCCGCTGCGGCCGCGGGTGCCGAGGTAGTAGACGACGGCGGTCGCGCCGAGCGCACCGGCGAAGGCGAACCACACGTAGCCGTAGAGCGAGCTGACGCCGAGCACGGTGATCGAGAAGACGATGGCGAACGCGGCCCCGGCGCTGATGCCCAGCAACCCGGGGTCGGCCAGCGGGTTGCGGGTCAGCGCCTGCATCACCGTGCCCGCCAGGCCGAGCGCGGCGCCCACGAGGACGGCGAGCAGGGTCCGCGGCATCCGGACACTGTGGATGATCACCGCGTCGGCCGATCCGTCGTCGTGCCACAGCACCTGCCAGACGGCGCCGAACGAGATCTCCTTCGAGCCCAGCCAGACGCTCAGCAGGCACAGGAAAACCAGCACACCGAGAGCGGCCAGCAGACCGAGCGCGCGGCCCGTGTGTGGCGGGCGTCGCGTGAGAGCGATCCCTCCGGGGTCTGTTCGCACCGCACCTCCGACTGGTACTGATTTTAGGTAAGGCTAACCGATGGTACAGGAGTGCATCCTCACCATCCGTTTGTTAGGGTCACCTAAGTTCGCGCCTCGTTGGAGGCGCCGTGAGCAGCGGGAGGCTGGTCTACCGGTGAGCAACGGTGACGCTGTGCAGCAGGTGTCGGGGCTGGGTTTCTGGCGTGACCGCCTCGCTTCGGCGCCGAAGGAGCTGCCGCTGCCGGTCGACCGGCCGTACCCCGCGGAGCCCGCCGCCCCGGTGCTGCTGGGCCGGCCGGTGCCCGAGGCCGACGAGCTGACGCTGCTGGCGGCGTTCACGGTGCTGTTGTCCCGGTATGCGGGAACCGCCGACGTCCTGCTCGGGATCGGCTCGCTGGTGCCGCTGCGGGTGGACCTGGGTGGCTCGCCCGGGTTCGCCGACGTCGTGTCACGTGTGCGCGAGGCGCGCGAGGAAGCGCTGGCGCACGAGGTGCCGTTCGCCGACCTGGTCGCCGAGCTGGACCCCGAGCTCGGGCGCGGGGGAGCGGTGCTCGTCAACGTCGGCTTCGGCGCCGAAACGGACCTCCCGCTGGACCTGAACCTGACCGCGGCCGGGCTGCGCTACCGCCCCGACGTCCTCGACGAGTCCACTGTGGACCGCCTGCTCGGCCACCTGGGGCACCTCCTCGCCGAGGCGGCCGAGCGTCCACAGTGGCCGGTCGACCGGCTCGCCCTGATGAGCGCGCCGGAGCTGCGCGAGATCCTGGACGGCTGGAACGACACGGACCTCGCGACGCCGCTTTCGACGCTGCCGGAGCTGTTCGCGGCCCGGGTCCGCGAGAACCCGGACGCCGTCGCGCTCGTCTTCGAGGACGAGGAGCTGACCTACGCCGAACTGGACGCGCGCGCCAACCGGCTCGCCCACGTCCTCATCGGCCGCGGTGCCGGGCCGGAACGCGTGGTCGCCCTCGCCGTCCCGCGCTCGCTCGACATGATCGTGGCCGAGCTGGCCGTGCTCAAGGCCGGCGCCGCGTACCTGCCGCTGGACCAGGACTACCCGGCCGAGCGGATCGCCTTCATGGTGTCCGACGCGCGTCCGGTGTGCGTGGTGACCACCGGCGAACTCGCCGGCCGCTTCGACGGCGACGTCCTGCTCCTGGACGAAGCGGACCTCGACGCGGCACCGGCGACGGACCCGGCAGCGCCGATCGTCCCGGCGAACGCGGCCTATGTCATCTACACCTCGGGTTCCACCGGACGGCCCAAGGGGGTCGTCGTTTCCCACGCGGGCGTGGCGAAGCTGGTGGCGACGCAGTCGGAGCGGTTCGGCGTGGGCCCGCACAGCCGGGTGCTGCAGTTCGCGTCCCCGAGTTTCGACGTCGCGTTCTGGGACCTGTGCCTCGGCCTGCTTTCGGGCGGCAGGCTGGTGATCGTGCCCGCCGAACGGCGCGTGCCCGGCCCGGAGCTGGCCGAGTACGCCCACGCCAAGGGCGTCGACTTCATGATCCTGCCGCCCGCGCTGCTCGCCGAGTTCCCCGAGGACTGCGACCTGCCGCGTGACAGCGTCCTTCTCGCGGGCACCGAGCGCGTGTCGCCGGAGCTGGTGCGCCGCTGGGCGCTGGGGCGGCGGATGTTCAACGCCTACGGCCCGACCGAGGCCACGACGAACTCGACGCTCGGGCTGTGCGACCCGGAGATCGCGCCGGGATCGGCCGTGCCGATCGGTGTGCCGGACCCGGGGACCCGCGCGTACGTCCTCGACGCGCACTTGGCGCCGGTCCCGGTCGGTGCCGTCGGCGAGCTGTACCTCGCCGGTTCGGGGTTGGCGCGGGGTTATCTCGGGCGGCCGGGGCTGACGGCGGAGCGGTTCGTGGCGGACCCGTTCGGTTCCGGCGGACGGCTTTACCGCACCGGTGACCTGGTGAAGTGGCTGCCGGACGGCCGGCTGGTGTTCCTGGGGCGCGCGGACGACCAGGTCAAGATCCGCGGGTACCGGATCGAGCTGGGCGAGATCGAGTCCGTCCTCGCCGAGCACCCGCGTGTGGGCCAGTCGGTCGTCGTCGCGCAGGACGGGCGGCTGATCGCGTACGCCGTGCCGGTGCCCGTCCGCGACCAGGCGGCCGAGCAGGGGCACGTCGACGAATGGCACGACGTCCACGAAGAGATGCTCGCCGGTTCCCGGGGCATCGAAGAGAACTTCGCCGGCTGGAATTCCAGCTACGACGGCTCGCAAATCCCGCTGAGCGAGATGCGCGAGTGGCACGCGGCGACGATCGACCGGATCCGGTCGCTGCGGCCGAAGCGGGTGCTGGAGATCGGGGTCGGCAGCGGGCTGATCCTGTCGAGGATCGCGCCGGACGCCGAGGAGTACTGGGGCGTCGACCTGTCCGAGAGCGCGATCGAGAACGTCCGGCGCGAGGTCGCGGCGACGTCGTTCGCGAGCAAGGTCCACCTGGCCGCGCGCCCGGCGCACGACTTGGGTGAGCTGCCGGACGAACCGTTCGACACCGTGATCATCAACTCCGTCGCCCAATACTTCCCGAGCGCGGACTACCTCGCGGAGGTCGTGAAGACCGCCGCCGGCGTCCTGGAGCCCGGCGGGACGATCTTCCTCGGCGACATCCGCAACCTGCGGTCGCTGCGGGCGTTCCGGACCGCCGTCGAGCTGCGGCACGGCCGGGGCGACGTCGCGGCGGTCGACCAGGCCATCGCGCGCGAGGGCGAGCTGGTTCTCGACCCGGACTTCTTCCCGGCGCTGGTGCGCGGCCTCGACGGTTTCGACGACGTCGACCTGTGGGTCAAGCGCGGCCACGCCCACAACGAGCTGACCCGGCACCGCTACGACGTCGTGCTGCGCAAGGGATCCCGGCCGGCCGCGGCCGACGAGCAGGTGGTCGCGTTCGGCGACCTTGGCGCGATCGAGCGGTTCCTGGCCGCCGAGGCGCCGGAGCGGCTGCGCGTCACCGGCATCCCGGACGCGCGGCTGTCCGGCGAGCTGGCCGCGGTCAGCGCCCTCGACGAAGCCGTCCCGGCGGCCGCTCTCGAAGCTCTCGACGGGCGCGACGGCGTCGACCCGGAAGCCCTGCACCGGCTCGGTGACGGCGCGGGCTACCGGGTCGCGGTGACGTTGGCCGCCGAGGCCGGCGAGCTGGAAGCCGTCTTCGAGCGCCCCAATGTGGCCTTCGGTGCGTCTGACGCACCCAAGGCGGCCTTCGGTGCGTCAGACGCAACCAAGGCCACCTTGGGGCGCAGCTACCGGCCGGGGCGCCGGACCGGAACACCCGGCTCGTACGCCAACAACCCGGTGGCCCGGCGGTTGACCGGCGCGTTCGTCGCGTCGCTGCGTGCGCACGTGCGCGACCGGCTGCCGTTGTACATGGTGCCGTCGGCGTTCGTCGTGCTGGACAAGCTGCCGGTGCTGGCTTCGGGCAAGCTCGACCGCAAGGCGCTGCCGAGCCCGGACCGGTTCACCGCCGGGCCGGGCCGCGCGCCCCGCAACCCCGTCGAGCAGCTGCTGTGCGAAATGTTCGCCGACGTCCTCGGCGTGCCGCAGGCCGGCCCCGTCGACGACTTCTTCGCCCTCGGCGGGCATTCCCTCCTGGCCACCCGGCTGGTCCAGCGCATCCGCGCGGCCGTCGGCGCCGAGGTGCCGGTGCGCGCGGTGTTCGACGCGCCGACCCCGGCCGCGCTCGCCGAACTCCTCGCCGGGCCCGTCACCGGCACCGAACGGCGTCCGCTGACCCGTGTCACCGAGCGGCCCGAGCGGCTGCCGCTGTCGTTCGCGCAGCAGCGGCTGTGGTTCCTGCACGGCCTCGAAGGCGGGTCGGCGACCTACAACGTCCCGCTCGTCATGCGCCTGTCCGGTGAGCTGGACGTCGACGCGCTGCGCTCGGCGCTGAACGACGTCCTGTGCCGGCACGAGGCGTTGCGCACGGTCTTCCCGGTCGTCGACGGCGTGCCGTACCAGGAAGTCCTTCCTGAAGGGACGGTCGCGCTGACCGTCCGCGAGGTGTCCGATGTGGATGCCGAAGTGGACGCTCTCGTGCGCGGGGTCTTCGACCTCGGCGCCGGCGTCCCGGTGCGCGCCGAACTGCTGGCCGTCGATCCGCGCCGGCACGTGCTCGTCCTGGTCGTGCACCACATCGCCGCCGACGGCTGGTCGCTGTCGCCGCTCTGGCAGGACATCGCCACGGCGTACCGCGCCCGCCTCCGGGGCGACGCTCCCGAGTGGACTCCGCTGCCGGTCCAGTACGTGGATTACACGCTCTGGCAACGAGAACTGCTCGCCACCGAGGAAGGCAAGCAGCTCGACTACTGGCGCGGCACTCTCGACGGCCTGCCCGAGCGGATCACCCTCCCGCTCGACCGCCCGCACCCGGCGGTCTCCGCCTACCGCGGCGGCTTCTTCACCTTCGCTTGGGATGCCGGGCTCCAGGCCGGCCTCGCGGACCTCGCGCGCGCGTGCGGCGCGAGCCCGTTCATGGTCGTGCACGCGGGCCTGACCGCGCTGCTGTCCCGGCTCGGCGGCGGCACGGACATCCCGATCGGCACCCCGATCGCCGGCCGCACCGACCCGGCGCTCGACGACCTGGTCGGGTTCTTCGTCAACACCTTGGTGCTGCGCGTGGACACCGGTGGCGACCCGTCCTTCCGGGACCTCGTCGCCCGGGTGCGCGAGCGCAGCCTCGACGCCTACGCCCACCAGGACGTGCCGTTCGAGCGGCTCGTCGAGGCGCTGAACCCGGCGCGTTCGCTGGCGCACCACCCGCTGTTCCAGACCATGCTCGCCTGGCAGAACACCCCGGGCGCCGGCGTCGAGCTGCCCGGGCTGACCGTCACCGAGCAGCCGGTCGGCACCGGCACGGCCAAGTTCGACCTCTGGTTCTCCTTCACCGAACGCGCCGACGGGCTGCACGGCCAGGCCGAGTTCAACGCCGAGGTGTTCGACCGGGCCAGGGTGACCGGGCTCGTCGACCGGCTGGAGGTCCTGCTCCGCCAGGTCGTCTCGGCGCCGGACCGCCGGCTCGGCACCCTCGACGTGCTCACCCCGGCCGAGCGCGACGGCCTCGAAGCGACCTGGTCCGGTCCGGTCGAGGACGTCCCGGCGGTCACCGCGCCCGAGCTGTTCGCCGCTCAGGTCACCCGCACCCCCGACCACCCCGCGCTGGTCTTCGAGGACGAAGAACTCAGCTACGCCGAGCTGGATGCCGCTTCGAACCGCCTCGCCCGCGCGCTGGCCGCGCGGGGCGCCGGGCCCGAGCGCGTGGTCGCCCTCGCGCTGCCGCGCTCGACGCACCTGGTGACGGCGATCCTCGCCGTGCTCAAAACGGGCGCGGCCTACCTGCCGCTCGACCCGGGCTACCCGGCCGAGCGCATCGCGTTCATGCTCGAAGACGCCGCTCCGGCGCTGGTGCTGGCCGTCGGCGAGACCGCCGTGCCGGGTGCCCTGCTCCTCGACGACCCGGACACCGTCGCGGGCGTGTCCGATGCGCCGCTCGACGTCGTGCCGCGGCCGGAAAACCCGGCGTACGTGATCTACACGTCCGGGTCGACGGGGCGCCCCAAGGGCGTCGTGGTGCCGCACGAGGGCATCGTCAACAGGCTGCTGTGGATGCAGGACGAGTACGGTCTCACCGGCGACGACCGCGTGCTGCAGAAGACGCCGTCCAGCTTCGACGTCTCGGTGTGGGAGTTCCTCTGGCCGCTCGTCACCGGCGCCACCGAGGTGCTCGCGCGACCGGACGGGCACAAGGATCCCGCCTACCTGGCCCGGCTGATCCGCGGCCGCGGGATCACGACCGTCCACTTCGTCCCGTCGATGCTCCAGGTCTTCCTGCAGGAGCCGGCGGCGGGGGAGTGCACCACCCTGCGCCGGGTCCTCTGCAGCGGGGAGGCGCTGCCGCCGGACGCCGTCGCGCAGTTCGGCCGGGTGCTGGACGCCGAACTGCACAACCTCTACGGCCCCACCGAAGCCTCGGTCGACGTCACTGCCTGGCATACGTCCACTGTGGACGTCGCCGTCCCGATCGGCCGTCCGGTCTGGAACACCCGGACCTACGTGCTCGACGCCGCCCTGCGCCCGGTCCCGCCCGGCACGGCAGGCGAGCTGTACCTCGCCGGTGTCCAGCTTGCCCGCGGCTACCTCGGCCGTGCCGGGCTCACGGCGGAGCGGTTCGTCGCCGACCCGTTCGGCGCCCCCGGCACGCGGATGTACCGCACGGGCGACCTGGCCCGCTTCCGCGCCGACGGCGTCCTCGAGTTCCTCGGCCGCGGCGACGAGCAGGTCAAGATCCGCGGCTTCCGCGTCGAGCCCGGCGAGATCGCCGCGACGCTGTCCGCGCACGACGACGTCGCCCACGCCGTGGTCGTCGCCAGGGAAGACCGCCCGGGTGACGTCCGCCTGGTCGGGTACGTCGTGCCCGCCGACACCGAAAGCCCGGCCGGTGTCGAGACCGAGCAGGTCGGCGAATGGCGTGAGCTGTACGACTCGATGTACTCCGGGGACGGCGACGCCTTCGCCGGGTGGAACTCCAGCTACACCGGCGAGCCGATCCCGGTGGCCGAGATGCGCGAGTGGCGTGACGCGATCGTCACGCGGATCCGGTCCCTGGCGCCGAAACGGGTCCTGGAGATCGGCGTCGGCACCGGCTTGCTGCTGACCGAGCTGGCCCCGGACTGCGAAACCTATTGGGGCACGGACTTCTCCGCCGAGGTCATCGCGTCGCTGGGCCGCCGGGTCGAGGCCGATCCGGAGCTGGCCGGGCGCGTAGAACTCCGCACCCGCGACGCCGCCGACGTCACCGGGCTGCCGTCCGGGTTCTTCGACACGATCGTGCTCAACTCCGTCATCCAGTACTTCCCGAGCGGGACCTACCTGCTGGACGTCGTGCGGAAAGCCCTGGATCTGCTGGCCCCGGGCGGGGCGCTGTTCATCGGCGACGTCCGGGACCTGCGCCAGGTCCGGGCGTTCCACACCGCCGTGGCCGAGGCGCGCGGCGGTGACGTCGAACAGAACCTGCTGCGGGAGAAGGAACTGCTCGTCGCGCCGGAGTTCTTCGCCGGTCTCGACGGGATCGCCGCGGACGTCCGCGTCAAGCGGGGACGGGCCGTCAACGAGCTGACCCAGTACCGCTACGACGTCGTCCTGCGGCCGGGAACCCTCTCGGAGACGGACGTCCCGGTGCTCGCTTGGGGCACAGACGTATCCACTGTGGACGAGGTGGCGGCGCGGCTCGGCGACGGGTTGCGCGTCGACGGTGTCCCCAATGGACGCACCACGGACGGTGTCAACCCCGAGGACTGGTACGAACTCGGTGAGGCTCGCGGCTTCCGCACGGTCGTCACGTGGTCCGCGGCCGGTGACGGCTCGGTCGACGTCCTGTTCACGAACGGCGAGACCGCCGGTGCGTTCCGGCCCGGGGCGCAGAGCTTGCTGTCCTACACCGGCAACCCCGGCCGGTTCCGCCGTGTCAGCACGTTGTCCGCGGACCTGCGGGCCCTGGCCGCCGAGCGGCTGCCGGAGCACATGGTGCCGTCGGCGATCGTCGTCCTCGACGCGCTCCCGGTGACCGCCAACGGCAAGCTCGACCGCCGCGCGCTGCCGTCGCCGGACCCGGCGGCGCCGACGTCCGACCGCGAGCCGCGCACCCCGCTCGAACGGCAGCTGTGCGAGCTGTTCGCCGACGTCCTCGGCCTGCCGCGGGTCGGCCCGGACGACAGCTTCTTCGCCCTCGGCGGCCATTCCCTGCTGGCCACCCGGCTGATCGCCCGGATCCGGACGACCCTGAACGCCGAGCTGGAAGTCCGGTCGGTGTTCGAGCGCCCGACCGCCGCCGGGCTCGCCGAGGTGCTCGCCACCGCCGGCGGGACCGCGCGCCCGCC
>NZ_JAAGNB010001667.1:0-6901 GCF_010550475.1 Amycolatopsis sp. SID8362 | reverse complement strand
ACCCCCTCACCCCCGACGAAATCAACACCCGACACGCCGAAAACACCCCCGCCGGCACCTCCTACCACGCCGGCGACCCCCACATGGGCGACCTCCCCCACCGCGTCCAACCCGACCCCCACGGCCGCTACACCGTCGACGTCCACGTCACCCCCGACGGGCACGCACGCATCGGCGACCGCCTCTACACCCCCGAACAATTCGCCGACGTCCTCCGCCGCAACGCCGACTACGACGGACGACCCGTCCGCCTCATCGGCTGCGACGCCTCCTCCAACGACTTCGCCCACCGCCTCTCCCGCGAACTCGACACCGAAGTCCTCGCCCCCACCCGACCCGCCTGGACCGACTCCCACGGCCGCGTCTTCTCCTCCGACTACGAAATCGGACCCGACGGCCGCATGCGACCCCGCATCCCACCCGACGGCGAATGGAACACCCACCACCCCGACGGCTCCACCAACCGGGCCGGCGAGGACGGGTTCGCGCCGGACAGCCACCACGGGGACGCGCACGACGTCGACGCCGACAGCGCGCTCGCGCGGGGCAAGGACCACCCGGACATGCACGACATCGACGAGGGGTGGCAGGAACCCGAATACAAGCGGCACGAGGACGTCACGGTCGGGCACAACGAGCGGTTCTACGACCCCGCGAACCCGCGGCACCTCGAACCGAACACGCGCTACGAGATCACCGATCCGGACGGGCGGTTCACGCGCGTCTACACGAACGGGGAGACGCCGCCGCGGATCACGCACGTCGACGCCGACGTGCCGAACACCCGGGTCGGGAACGACCTCCACACCCAGGTCGGCAACCCCGACGCCTCCCACCTGCTCGGCGACGTCGACTACCGCGTCAACACCGGCGAGGGCCACTTCGAGTTCCACACCGACGTGGACGGCCGGCCCGAGCTGGACATCGACCACTTCGACCCGCCGATGACGCCGCCGCCCGTCGAACGCCGGATCACCGGCTACGACCCGAGTCACAACGGCGACGGGCCCTTCGGTGCCACGCCGCCGAAGGACCTCGAGCCGAACAGCCGGTACGAGATCTACTCGACGGCGCCCGACGGCACCGAACAGTGGCACGGCACCTTCTACACCAGCGGTGACAACCCGCCGGAGTTCACGCACATCAAGACGTGGCACGACAACGACCGCGGCATGATCAACCCGGAGACCGGCGACAAGCACACGATGCACGACCAGCACGCGCACAACGGCAACACCGACGGCATGCCGGTGCGCGGCGCCAAGTACGAGATCGGCGACATGCACTACCACGCCGACGAGCACGGGAACGCCGCCGTCTCGTGGGAGCCCGACTACACCAGCCCGGCGACCAAGCGGGTCAACACCGACGTCCAGGACCGGGTCGGCAAGATCGGCCAGGCGGACGACGGCACCAGCACCGTCAACCGCGGCGGGCACACCGCCGACCACCGCTCGGGCGGGCTGCAGGGGCGCCTCGGCATGGTGCCGCAGGACTACTACCAGAACCACAGCGTGAGCGCGGACCCGGACAACTGGCGGCGGATGGAAATCGACCGCCAGACCTTCGAACGCCACGGCGGGGACCACGGCCCGGTGCGCGTCTACGCCGACGCGCCGTCGACCGGGGAAACACCCGACCGGCTGCACGTGATGTCCGAGAGAATCCACCCCGACGGCACCCGCACGTACAACTACAGGAGCTTCCCGAATGTCGCGAACCCAGCCCCCGTGGTACCCCCCACCCGGACCTGACCTCCGGGAGGCGGACGAGGACCAGGTGGTCCGCTGGATCGGTGGCTGGCTCATGGACGCCGCTCCCGAAGGCTGGCGGCGGATCGACCTGACCGCCAGGCTGACCGTGGCGGTCGAGGAGATCGCGCTGGCCGTGGTGATGCCGGACGGCGCCGCCGCCCGCATGGAGCCGCCGCCCGACGTCAGCCCGCTGCTGTTCGAGCTGCGGAACAAGAAGTACATGCGCGAGCGCGGCAGCTGGCTGTCGCTGCGGCTGGTCATCGAGCCGGACGGCGACTACCGCGTCTCCTACAACTTCGACCTGGACCCGCTGTGGGACCCGCCGATCGAGACCGCGGTCTGGGACCAGGACTTCGAGGCGTTCCCCCGCGACGACGAGTGGATCCCGGCCTGGTACCGGGAAGGGATCAAGGGGGAAAGCGGCGGAAAGCGGACCCCCGACGAGCCCAACGCGCTGCTGAAGGGCATCGCCGACTACCTGAAGTTCACCCTCCCCGCGGGCTGGGACTACGTCCAGCTGCAGTACCGGGCGCTCGGCGACCACGAGGAGTCCGGCGCGGTCGTCCACTCGATCACCGGCACCGTCTACCCGTGGACCCCGCCGGAGCAGGTGCTCGACCTGCTCCGCCGCCACCGCGCGGCCTCGCTGTCCGACGGCCGGGGCACGTGGGTGAGCCTGAAGTACGAAATGAAGTTCCCCGACTCGGTCAAAGCGCAGTTCAACTCGACCGAGGACCCGGGCTTCCAGGAGCGGCCGCCCGCGGCGGCGTTCGCCGAGGAGCTGCGGCGCTACCCGCGCTCCGAGCGGCGCACGCCCGAATGGCTGCGCCAAGGCGCCGAAGGAGCCTGACCATGACCCAGCCACCGGGGCCGCTGCGCCCGGACCAGCAGCAGGAGATCGTCCGGCAGATCGGCGCGGCGCTCACCGCCTCGGTCCCGCCGGGGTGGCGGCAGCTGCGGGTGGAGTACCGCGCCGCGGGGCGGCACGTCGAGGCCGACCTGCTGGTGACCGGCCCGGACGGGCGGCCGCACGTGGCGCAGCCGCCGCCGGAAGCCGTGCGGCTGCTCGGCGTGCTGCGCTCAGGCATGTACCAGCCCGGCTTCGGCACCTGGCTGGGCGCGATCCTCGTGTTCGAGCCAGGGCAGGCGCCCGACGTCGACTTCGTGCGGCCGGACCTCGAACCGCCGTTCCGGCAGCAGCCGCCGCCGATCGGGTTCCAGGACGAGCTGCGGTTTTTCCCGCGCGCGGACGAGCACGTCCCGGGGTGGCTGCGGGAAAAGGCCGGGCTGACGCCGCCGGCACCGGGTGACGGCGAGGTGCGCACCCCGCGCATCTACGACGGCCTCGACGCCTCCGGGCGCCCGCTCATCCGCCGTCAGCCGCTCCTGCCCGCCGAGATCGAGCGGGTGCTCGCCTACCTCGACGCGGCGCCGGTGATCCTGGCGTCCCGCAGCAACGGGCCGGACGCGTTCGCCCCCGACCGCGAGGACGCGGTGCCGATGAACTTCCGCACCGACGGCGTCTGGGCGTGGCCCGGCGCGGTCGCGTACTACCTGCGCGAACACGGCGTGCCACCGGACCCGGACCTGGTCGCCCACATCCGGGCCCGGCGCTTCACCGCGCCGGCCGAGGTGCCGGAAGCCGCGAAGGACCTCGCGCTCACGGCGATCACCGGCGAGCAGCCTCAGACGACCGTGTAACCCGCGTCGGCCAGCGCGCGCTCGACGTCCTTGCAGTGCTCGGGCCCGCGGGTCTCCAGCGCCAGCTCGACGTCGGCCTCGCCGAGGTCGAGGGTGCCGGAGATGCGCGAGTGCTCGACGTCGAGGACGTTCGCGCCGAGCTCGCTGACGCAGGACAGCACGCCGACCAGGGAGCCCGGGCGGTCCGGGACGCGCAGCCGGAGCCGCAGGTAGCGGCCGCCCGCGGTCATGCCGTGCTGGATGATCTGCAGGAGCAGGACGGGGTCGACGTTGCCGCCGGAGAGGATCGCGACGACCGGCGGCTCGAAGGCGCCGATGTGCTGCAGCAGCGCCGCGACGGGCGCCGCGCCGGCCGGCTCGACGACCAGCTTCCGCCGTTCCAGGCAGAGCAGCACCGCGCGGGACAGGGACTGCTCGGACACCGTCACGACGTCGTCGACCAGTGACTCGACGTGCGCGAAGCTGACCAGGCCCGGCTCGCCGACGGCGATCCCGTCGGCCATGGTCGAGGTCTGGCCCAGCCGCACCGGCGCGCCCGCGGCCAGCGAAGGCGGGTACGCCGCGGCTTCCTCGGCCTGGACGCCGACGACGCGCACGTCCGGGCGCAGCGCCTTGACCGCCGAGGCGACCCCGCCGACCAGCCCGCCGCCGCCGGTGGCGACCAGGATGGTCTTCACGCCCGGCACCTGCTCGAGGATCTCGAGGCCGACGGTGCCCTGGCCGGCGATGACGTCCGGGTGGTCGAAGGGGTGGATGAACACCGCGCCGGTCCGCTCACCGAACTCGATCGCGGCGCGGAGCGTCTCCTCCAGGAGCGCGCCGTGGAGGTGGACGTCGGCGCCGTACCCACGGGTCGCGGCGAGCTTCGGCAGCGGGGCGCGCAGCGGCATGAAGACGGTGGACTTGGCGCCGAGCAGCGACGACGCCAGCGCGACGCCCTGCGCGTGGTTGCCGGCGCTCGCCGCGACGACACCGCGCTCGCGTTCGGCCGGCGTCAGGCCCGCGATGCGGGTGTAGGCGCCGCGAATCTTGAACGAGCCGGTGCGCTGCAGGTTTTCACACTTCAGGTGGACCGGACCGCCGTGGAGTTTGCGCAGGTCGCGTGCATGCTCCATCGGTGTCACCCGGGTTACTCCTTTTAGGAGCTCCCGGGCGGCTTGGATACGCTCGAGGGTGACGAGTTCCATGGGCCGGACTATGCCACTCAGGAGATCCACAGGTTGACCGGACCGCGGTCCGGGTACCCTGGGACGCGTCAACACGCGGTAAACAGGGAGCAACTCATGGCACGGGGGAACGACGCTCGACGGGCTCGCGCCACCCGGTCCACCGGGCTGGTCCCGCTCGTGATCGGGCTGGCCTCCGCCGCGGCGCTCACCGGAGCCGCGTACATCACGGTGGACAGCGCCTCGTGCGGCTCGCCGGCCCAGTACATCCGCCACGACAGCCACGTCGAGCTGGTCGGCGGCTGCGTCGACGGCGCGAAGCTGCCCGCCACCGGCACGCAGCAGGCCGGCGGCGTGGTGCACGGCAACTACAACCCCTGAGGAACCCCCGTTGGCGCTCAAGCGGATGGACAACGTCCTCATCGTCGTCGAAGACCTGGACGCCGTCATCGCGTTCTTCGTCGAACTCGGCATGCGGCTCGAAGGCAAGGGTCCGCTCGAAGGGCGCTTCGCGGAACGCGTGATCGGCCTCGAGGACGTCAAGCAGGACATCGCGATGCTGCGGATGCCGGACGGCAACGGCGGCATCGAGCTGGCGCGGTTCCTCCAGCCCAAGGCCGTCGTCCCCGAGCCGAAGAACGCGCCGTCGAACACGCTGGGCTACCGCCGCGTCATGTTCGCGCTCGACGAGAACCTCGACGACGTCCTCGACCGCCTGCGCCCGCACGGCGCCGAGCTCGTGGGCGAGATCGAGCCGTACGGGGGCATCTTCCGGCTGTGCTACGTCCGCGGTCCCGAAGGGATCGTCGTCGGGCTCGCCGAAGAGCTGAACTGACCGCTCAGTCCAGCGCCGCCAGCAGGTCGGCGACCAGGTCGCGGCCGTCTTCGATGCCGACCGAGAGGCGCAGGAGGTCGGCCGGGACCTGCAGGGTCGAGCCCGCCGTGCTCGCGTGCGTCATCTTGCCCGGGTGCTCGATCAGCGACTCGATGCCGCCGAGCGACTCCGCGAGGATGAACAGCTTCGTGCGCGAAGCGACTTCCAGCGCCGCCTGCTCGCCGTCCACGTGGCTGAACGAGACCATGCCGCCGAAGCGACGCATCTGCTTCGCCGCGATCTCGTGGCCCGGGTGCTCCGGCAGGCCCGGGTAGTAGACCTTGGCCACCTTCGGGTGGTTGACCAGCGCCTGCACGATGCGCTCGGCGTTGTCGCTGTGCCGCTCCATGCGCAGGGCCAGCGTCTTGATGCCGCGCAGCGTCAGCCAGGCGTCGAACGGGCCGGGCACCGCGCCGGCGGAGTTGCGGAGGAAGAAGAATTGCTCGCGCAACTCGTCCTCGTTCGTGATGATCGCGCCGCCGACCACGTCGGAGTGCCCGCCGAGGTACTTCGTCGTCGAGTGCAGGACGATGTCCGCGCCCAGCGAGAGCGGGTTCTGCAGGTACGGCGTCGCGAAGGTGTTGTCGACGACCAGGCGGGCGCCGGCGTCGTGCGCGACCCCGGCCAGGCCCGCGATGTCGGCGATCCCGAGCATCGGGTTGGTGGGCGACTCGCACCAGATGAGCTTGGTCTCGGGGCGGATCGCCGCGCGCACCTCGTCGAGGTCGGCCAGGTTCGCGACGGTGTGCTCGACGCCCCAGAGGCTGAGCACCTTGTCGATCAGCCGGAACGTGCCGCCGTACGCGTCGTTGCCGAGCACGAGGTGGTCACCGGGGCGCAGGGTACTGCGCAGCACCACGTCGGACGCGGCCATGCCGGACGCGAAGGCCAGCGCGTGCCGGCCGCCTTCCAGCGAGGCCAGCGCCTCCTCCAGCGCCGAACGGGTCGGGTTCGCGGTGCGCGAGTACTCGTAGTCGCCCTCGCGGGTCCCGCCCACGCCGTCCTGCGCGTAGGTCGAGGTCTGGTAGATCGGCACGATCACCGCGCCGGTGCGGGGGTCGGGCTTCTGTCCCGCGTGGATCGCGCGGGTCTCGAAGCCCAGTTCGGAGTAGTCGTCCACCATCTGTTCAGCGTAAGGCCTGGCCGGAACATTCCCGTCAGGTGGGATGGGTCTCACCGCGGCGGGCGGGTCGGCCGTGGCCAGGTCACCGGTGCCGGTGCGATCGACTACGGCGGGCGCAAGTCCGCACGGGCGGAGATCAGGCCGCTGTCCCGACCCAGCGGGCGGCCGGGCGGGAGGCCGCCAGCGCCAACGTCGCGACCGACGGCGACGGCCCCTCGACCCCAGACGGCCCGCCGCGAGGCGGCCGGCACCAAGGTCACGACCTGCGGCAGCCAGCGCGGGC
>NZ_JAAGNB010001610.1:0-7110 GCF_010550475.1 Amycolatopsis sp. SID8362 | reverse complement strand
GCCGGAGCAGCCGGCGCAAGCAGGTTTCGAACCCGGCCGCCCACAGGCGGACCGTGCCCGGTTCGAACCGTGCCGAGTCGTAGTCCCACCGCAGCGATCCTGGGCCGTCCCCGTCCAGGATCGCGTAGACGTCGAGGTCGAGGCGGGCGGTGAGCCCCTGGTCACCGGGGAAACCCGCGGCGATCCGGTCGCCCGCGGCGAAGGTGAGGCCGTTGAAGGCCACCGAGGTCAGCGGGAGCCGCGCGCCCGGCTCCCCCGCCACCTCCCGCACGGGCACGGCCCGGCGGGCGAGCGCCGCCGACAGCACGCCGCCGACCGCCGCCACCCGGTCGGTGCCCGATTGGTCACCCGAGAGCCGGCACCGAAGCGTGACCGGGTTGAGGCAGGGCCCGAAGGTGGCCGCCATATCGGGCAAGTCGCGGTCGAGCAGGGGAACGCCGACGACGACGTCCGAGCGCCGCGTGATCCGGCCGACGACGGTCGCGAACACGGTCAGTGCCACCGCGAACGGCGTGGTGCCCCAGCGGCGGGCCAGCTCGGCCAAGGATCGGGCCTGCTCTTCGCCCAGCGGCAGCCAGTGCGTGGCCACGGGTCCGCGAGCGTCGCCGCCGGGTGAGTAATCCGGGGGCAGCCGCAGCGGGACGACGTCCGCCAGCTGCCGTCGCCAGTACTCCCCGGCTTCGCGGCCGTCCCGGTCCAGCCGGTCACGCTGGCGGTGCACGTAGTCCCGGTAGGAGGTGCCCGGCGGCGAAGGCACGGTTCCCTGGACGGCGGCGAGCAGCCGCCCGGCGAAGGCGTTCAGCGAGAAGCCGTCGCAGACCACGTGGTGGGCGACGAAGACCAGCGTGTGGCCGCCGCCGGGCAGCCGCACCAGCAGGGCCCGGAACAGTGGATGCCCGCCGAGGTCGAACGGCTCCCGCACGAGCGCTTTCGCGGACGCGTCCAGTTTCGCGGCCGCCTGCCGTGCCTCCGTTCCCGAGAGGTCGAGCAGGTCCACGCGGAACTTCTCGTCGTCCGCGGGCAGCAGGCCCGGACGTCCGTCGCGCCGGACGATCCGGCAGCGCAGCAGCTCCGCGGCGCGAAGTTCGGCCGTGACCGCCGTTTCGATGCGCTCACGCGGGATCCCGGGCGGGAAGCCGACGCGGATCGGGATGTTGTAGCGGCTGTCCGGTGTCCTTGACTGGTGGTCGACCCAGATCGACTCCTGGATCGAGCTCAGGGGCAGCAGGCCACCGTCAGCCGGCGAACCGGTTTCGGTTGACGGCGAGTCCGCCGGTGGGAGGACGGCCAGCCGCGCGGCGAGTTCGGGGATCGTCGGGTGCTCGAACACCAGCGCCGGGTCGACCGCCCGGCCAGACTCCGCCGACACCGCGGCCGCGAGGTCGGCCACGCCGAGGGAGTCGAAGCCCAGGCCGAAGAAGGTGTCGTCGCGAGCAACCGGGATCGGGCCCCGTAGGCGTTCGACCACACGCACGACCAGCCGTTCCGCGTCAGAGGCTGCCGGGAACGGCGTGCGAGCGGCGGTCACGGTGTCGCCGTCCGCCGCGGTCCAGTGCGCGAGGCCGGTCGCCTGCCCGGCGAGGAAGTCCGACTTGCACCGCACCCGCTGGAGCTTCCCGCTGCTGGTGCGCGGTAGCCGGCGGGGCCCGACGAGGAAGACCTCCGCGGGCGCGATCCCGAACTCCTCGAGCAGCGCCGCCCGCACCGACTGGATGACGTCGGCGTGGGGCAGACCGCAGGACCGCTCGTACTCGCACTGGACGATCAGCTGCTCGCCGTCCTCGCGGTCCACCGAGAACACCACGCAGCCGTCGCGGGCCACGCCCGGGGCGCCCTCGGCTATCGCCCGTTCGAGGTCGTACGGGTGGTGGTTGCGGCCGCGGATGATCACCAGTTCCTTGATCCGGCCGGTGACGTGCAACTCACCGGCACTGAGGAACCCCAGGTCGCCCGTGCGGTAGAAGGGGCCCCGGCCGTCGCCGGTGACGGCTTCGAAGGCCGCGGACGCCTCGGGGTTTTGCCAGTAGCCGCCGGCAATGCTCGCTCCGCGCAGCCACACCTCCCCCACGACACTCTCGGGGCACTCGGTGCCGTCCCCGGCCGCGATGACGCACTCGAAGCCGCGCGGGACGCCGCACGACACCGTCGGCAGGCCTCCATCCGGCCCGCCGGGGGCCCGCGTGACGGACCCGGCCGCGGCCGAGACGAGCAGGGTGGCCTCCGCCGCGCCGTAGCAGGGCCGAAACGCTCCGGCCCGGAACCCGGCCGCGCCGAACCGATCGGCGAAGGCCCGCAGGGTGGCCGCGCGGACGGGTTCGGCCCCGCAGTACGCCACCTGCCACTGGCTGAGGTCGAGCCCGGCGAGCTGGTCGTCGCCGATCCGGTCGACGCAGTGCTGGAAGGCGAAGTTCGGGCCGCCGCTACCGGCCGCGCGGTAGCGGCTGATCGCCTCCAGCCAGGACAGCGGCCGGCGCAGGAGCTCCGCCGGCGGCAGGAACACCGCGTGCGCACCCAGGTGGACCGCATGCAGGACGTTCCCGATCAGCCCCATGTCGTGGTAGAAGGGCAGCCAGGACACGATCGTCGCGTCGCCGTCCAGGCCGAACGCCGCCCGGATCAGTTCCTGGTTGTGGCGGAGGTTCCCGTGTGAGACGACGACACCCTTGGGCGCACCGGTGGAACCGGACGTGTACTGCAGGAAGGCGGTGCCGCCCGGCGACACGACCGCGGGGACGAAAGCTTCGGGATCGTCGGCCGTGACGTCCTCGGTGACCAGGCAGCGCACGACCGGAGTGAGCCGGTCGCCGACGCGGTCGAGCACCGCGCGGCTGGTCAGGACGAGACTGGCTTGCGCGTCCGCGGCGATCGCGAGGACGCGGCCTGCCGAGCGGGCGTCCCGGGGCGGGTAGCACGGCACGGGGACGACGCCGGCGAGCAGGCAGGCCCAGAACGCCCGGACGAACTCCGGCCCGTGGGGGTAGACGAGCAGAGCCCGCGCCGGCCGGGCGTGCGCGGCCAGGCGAGCCGCCAAGACACACACGGAGTCGTGCAGGTCGGCGTAGGTGACGGTGTGCGCGTCGGTCACGCCGTTGCGCAGGAACGTGTACGCCGGTTTGCCCGGCGACTCGGCCGCGCGCCGTCCTAGGACAGCGGCGAAGTTGTGGCCGGCGAGCGCCGGGCCCGCGCCCTCAGGCATCGACCCGCTCCAGCTCGGCAGCGCCGAACACCGTCCTGATCCGCCGGCGCCGGAGCTTCCGTGTGCCGGTCAGCAGGCCGTTCTCCTCCGTGAACGGCTCCTCGGTGTACGCGAACAGCGTCACCTTCTCGTGCTCGGGCAGCTTCGGGTTGCCTTCGGCGAGGTAGCGGCGCAGGGCCTCCCGGCCGCCGCGTTCGGCGGGCCAGTGCGCGACGGCGGCGATCCGCTTGCCGTCGAACGATGTGACGCAGATCGAGTCCTCGGCCTTCAGCTCGCGGAACACCGTCTCCACGGCCGCCGGGAAGACCTTCTTGCCGTTGTCGAGGACGATGACGTCGTCCTTGCGGCCGTCGATGAACAGGAAGCCGTCGCGGTCCAGGTGGCCGAGGTCGCCAGTGTGGATGTACCCGTCCGGGTCGAAGGTGACGGCCGATGGGGTGGCCAGCTCGGCGCGATCGATCTTGACGAGGATTTCGCCGTCGGCGCCGATCTTCACCGGCACCCGTGGCTTGCCGACGCTGCCGATGCGGAAGTCCTTTTCGGAGCTCATGGAGATGATCCGCGGCAGCTCGCTCTGCCCGTAGCCTTCGTAGATCTTCACACCCACGCGGTGGAAGGTCGTGAGGGTCCGCTGGTCGATCGGGGCGCTGCCGGTGACGAAGTAGTCCGCCCGGCCGCCGTAGACCTTGCGTACCTTGGCGAAGAGGTAACGGCCGAAGAGGCGCTTGACTGGGTGGCCGTTGCGCAGCCGGTTGATCCCCAGGCGCAGGTAGAGCCGGAAGACGGCTTGCCGGCGTGTGTTGAGCTGCGCGAGCTTCTGCTCGATCCGCGTGGCCAGCGCCTCGTAGATCATGGGCACGCTCACCATGATGTTGGGCTTTTCCACGATCAGGTCCTGGATGCATCGCCCCGGGTCGGAGAGCACGATGCTGATCCTGCGCATCAGCGCCAGCCGCACGAAGGCCCGCTGCTGAAGGTGCGAGAAGGGCATGAAGATGAAGAGTTTGTTGTCCTTGCGGCTCCAGAAGCTGGTCCGGTAGCGGTAGTACTGGACGGCGAGCCCCAGGAGGTTTCTCGAGCGCTCTTCGGGCGGGAAGGTGAGGTCGATCCGCTTGACCACGCCGGACGTGCCCGACGAGTAGCCGATCGAGTAGTGGTCGAGCACCTGGTCGGCGGTGCACGTCCACGGCACGCCCTCGATGCCGTCGAAGTCGTCCGCCGCCGGCGTGGTGCCGCCGGACCGGACGTACCACGCCCGGAGGCCGGTCTCGGCGAGGCGGCCGGCCAGCGCGCGATCGGCCAGCACGACGTCGGCTCCAGCCTCTTTCAGCAGCCCGGCGATTTCGGGGCCGGTCAGGAACTCGGGCACCGCGACCGACCGGAAGCCCGCCTTGACGCAGGCGAGGTCGAGCACCATCCACTCGTACGACGTCGGCCCGATCAGGCCCACGGTGAACACGCCGTCCGCCGTCCGCAGCACGGCCAGCCGGCCGACGGCCCGGTCGATGTCGCGAGCCAGCTCGGCCCAGGTCATGCGGACCCGGCCGCCGTCACGGTAGACGACGTCGTTGCGGTCGTTGTCCGCCAGCCGTTCCAGCGCCGCGAAGAACTGCCGTTTCATGCCAGGTTCCTGCGGATGGTGGCCACGACCTGGTCGAAGCGGCTGCCCTCGAACAGCTGGTCCGGTGGCAGCACGTTCTCGCCGAAGGCCTCGCCCACCTCCAGCACCATCCGCACCGACTTCAGCGACGTGCCGCCCAGGTCGAAGAAGTCGTCGGACGCGGCGAAGTCCGGCACCTTCAGCACCCGGCGCCAGATGGCGGCGAGCGTCTGCTCGATCTCGGCCGGCGGGGCCGCCTCGGCGCCCGCACCGGCCGGGACGGCCGCGAGCACGGCACCGATGTCGATCTCGCCGCGCTCGTCCCGCGGCAGGGCGGTGACGAACCGGAACCGGTCCACCGGCACCGCGGCGACCTCGTCCCCCAGTTTCTCGCGCAAGGCCGCGGCCAGCGCCCGGCGGGTCGAAAGTGGCTTGCGCCACGCGGGGGCGGCGACGTCCGGCGTGACCGGCCCACGTCGGGCGTAGACGCCGTACATGTCGGTGTCGAGCAGGTCCTGGTTGCGGTCCACCAGGACGCTGAAGCCCCTGGCCTCCAGTAGGGCCACGACGGCGGCTACCCGGCCGTCGATGTCGTGCACCTCCATGACCACCTGGTCGATGCGCGGCCACCAGGTGTCGTCGATGCCGCGCAGAACCTGCCATTCGGCCTTCTCGACGTCGATCTTGAGCAGGTCGATGCGGTCGACGGCGTACCCGGCCAGCGCCTGGCCCAGCGTCTGCACTTCGCACTCGACGGACTCGCCGGCCAGGAGCTCGGCGACGACGGCGTCGAGCCCGGCAGCGGTGTCGGTGGCGTCCTCCTCCTGCCCGGCGAGGTAGACCTTGAGCACCTCGCGGTCGGACTGGCCCGCCAGGAGGCCCGACATCGCGGTGTTCTTCGGGTAGTAGGTGACCTGCGTCCGCCGCGGCGCGTCGCCCACCGCAGCCGGGATGACCACCACGTCGAGGCCGTGCAGCCGGGCGTTCAGCTCGACCGCCCGGCACAGCTGCGGCACGGGTTCCAGCGCGAAGATGCGGGAGTCCGGGCGGACCAGCCCGAACAGCACGGACGCCCCGCCGATGTTCGCGCCCACGTCGACGACGGTCGGGCGCTCGGGCAGGGTCACCCCGTGGCGCAGGTACTCGTTGTCCCGGAACACCTCGCGGAAGATGAAGGCGGCCTCCCGCCGGTTCCGGTGGAAGAGCATCAGGTCGTCGTCCGGCTCGAACAGCGAAAGCTCGCCGGCCTCTGCGGCCAGATCGGCCGCCCGCCGGACGGTCGGAGCGGCCAGGCCGGGCACGGCGAGCACCGCCTCGGCCCGCCGGTCGCCGGTCGCGTGCCGCACGAGGACGCATTCCCCGGCGAGCTCGCCGAGTCCGTGGTCGAGGTGCTCGGCTTCGAAGGCAACTGTGTCGGTCATCGGGGTCCCGGGGTGGTCGAGTGCTGCGCCGTCACGAAACCGGCGGCCAGCTGGGTCAGTCGGGGCGAGGTGTCGAAGACGGACAGGTGGTCGCCGGTGGGCTCCTCGACCAGCTCGGCCCGCGCCAGCTCGCGGGCCACGCGGTGGGAGCCGGCCGGGTGCGCGGTCGTGTCGGTCCGGCTGGTCACCACCAGCGCCGGGTGCCCGATGTCGCCGAGCAGATCCGTGACGTCGTAGGACATGATCGCGGAGTTGAGCCGGCAGTAGTGGTGGAACAGCACCGGCGTCGCGTACGGGTACAGCACCAGCGGCGCGACCCGCTCGGGGATCTTCGCCAGTGCAGCGGGGCGGTGCATGAGCTTCTGGTAGCCGGTGGCCTTCTCGAGGCTGGCGGCCCCCAGCTCCATCAGAGCCTGGACGTCGCGCTGGTGATCGGTCTTGGCCGAACCGGCGCCGAAGTCGTAGTCCCCGTGCCAGAGGCTCACCGAGCGGAACCGCGCCGGGTACCGGTGGACCGCGTCGAGCGCGATCACCGCCCCGCCGCACAGGCCCATCACGTGGCTCACCGGCAGGTCGAGCGCGTCGATGACGGCGATCAGGTCATCGGCCTGCTCGGCCACGCCGGCCGCCATGCCGTCCCGGGGACCGTCCGCCGCGAACAGGCCGCGGGACTGCCACGTCACCACGAAGCAGTCTTCTCCGAGCGCCCGCAACCACCGGTGGGACAGTTCGACGGGCATGCCGCACGGCGGCACCAGTACCACCGCCGGATTCCGCCGGTCGCCCGCGGTGAACGCCTCCAGCGCCGGCCCGCCGGGGGTGTCCACCCGCACGGCCCGGGGAGCGAGATCCCGCGCCCGGGCCGCGGCGTGCGCGACCGGCGCGTGCCCCTC
>NZ_JAAGNB010001562.1:0-7347 GCF_010550475.1 Amycolatopsis sp. SID8362 | reverse complement strand
CGCGCTCGACGTCCCGGCGATCGGCGCGCGGTCGTCGCTGGTGTCGCTCGGGCTCAACGCCGACCGGACCGTCGAGGTGCCGCCGGTCGACCAGCCGCTGCAGGCCGGCTGGTACGAATACGGCCCCACGCCGGGCGAAGCCGGGCCGGCGGTCATCCTCGGGCACATCGACGGCGACCACCGGAAGGGCATCTTCTGGCGGCTGCACGAACTCAAGCCGGGTGAAGAGGTGCACGTCGACCGCGAAGACGGCGGGCGGCTGACATTCGCGGTGACGAAGGTCGAGCAGATCGCCAAGAAGGAGTTCCCGACCGAAGCCGTCTACGGCGACACGACCGACCCGGAACTGCGCCTGATCACCTGCGGCGGCCGGTACGACGCGGCGAACCGCAACTACCTCGACAACGTGATCGTGTACGCGAAGCTCAAGCGCTGAGCGGCACGCGGGGGTGGGAGGATCGGGAAGTGGCTGTAGAACCCGCGGCATCGCCGTTCACCTCCGCCTCCGGCGCGGAATCGCTGCTGGAGCGCGCCTACACCGACGCGCTGGAGCAGGTCGGCGACACCGACCCGATCCGCGTGCGCGTGCTCGACGCCGCCCTCGAGCAGTTCTGCCGGCTGGGCATCCAGCGCTCCACGATGGAGGACGTCGCCAAGCGCGCCGGGCTGTCCCGGATCACGGTCTACCGGCGGTTCGCGACGAAGGACACGCTGGTCGAGCACGTCGTGCGCCGGGAGTACCGCCGCTACTTCGACCGCTTCCTCGTCGAGATCAAGCAGGCGGAGACGGTCGCCGACCGGGTGGTGCTCGGCTTCGTGAGCTCGCTGCGCGCGATCCGCGGCAACCCGCTGATCGGCGGGCTGATCGCCGCGGAACCGGGGCTGCTGGCGTCGTCCATGATCACCGACGACGGCCGGACGCTGGCCACGGTGCGGGAGTTCGTGGCCGGTCAGCTGCGGCGGGAACAGCACGCCGGCACCGTGGCGGCCGGGCTGGACGTCGAGGTCGTGGCCGAGCTGATGGTCCGCGTTTCGGCCTCCTTCCTGGCGATTCCCAGCCAGGTCGTCGACCTCGACGACGACGAGCAGCTCGCCGCGCTGGCCCGGCGCTACCTGGTGCCGATGCTCGAAGCTTGAGTTCCGGCGGTTCAAGAGATAAAGATACAGAGCACGTAATCTTGTATCTTCAACCGCCGGGAGCCTTCGTGGACCTGACCACCGAACAGCGCGACTTCGTCTCCGCCGTCGACGACTTCTGCCGGCGCGAGGTGGGCGCCCGCGACACCCCGCACGACGACGCGCTGTACCGCAAGATGGCCGAGCTGGGCTGGCTCGGCATCAACGTCCCGCAGGAGTACGGCGGCGCCGGCCAGGGCATGCTGGACCTGGTGCTGTTCCTCGAGACCATCGCCTACCGGCAGGCGCCGATCGGCGGGTTCGCCACCTCGGTGATCACGGCCGCGTCGTACGCGAAGTTCGCGAGCGAGGAGCGCAAGCGGGAAGTGCTGGGCGACTTCCTGCGCGGTGAGGTGCTCGCCGTCTCGATGTCCGAACCCGGCGCGGGCTCCGACGTCGGCGCGCTGGCGTGCAAGGCGGCGCGCCAGGACGGCGGCTGGGTCGTCGACGGCCAGAAGACGTGGTGCTCCAACGCCCACCTGGCCCGCCACATCCTGCTGGTCGCCCGCACCTCGGCCGACGGCGGCAAGCACGACGGCCTGACGATGTTCTCGGTCCCGGCCGGCGTCGACGGGCTGGCCGTCCACGGCATCGACACCATGGGCGGCCGCGAGGTCAACGACCTGTACTTCACCGGCTGCGCGCTGCCCGGCGACGCCGTGGTCGGCGAGGTCGGCCAGGGCTGGCGCCAGCTGATGGCGGGGCTGAACCTCGAGCGGATGATCCTGGCCGCGCTGATGCTCGGCACCGCGCGCCGCGCGTTCGAGGACACCGTCTCCTACGTGCGCGAACGCCGCCAGTTCGGCCGGCCGGTCGGCTCGTTCCAGGCGTTGCGGCACCGGCTGGCCGACCACGCGACGGAGCTGGAGTGCACCCGCCTGCTGGTCCACGACGTCGCCCGCAAGATCGACGCGGCGGACGGCGAGCCCCTGCCGCGCGAGGCGTCGATGGCGAAGCTGAAGGCGACGGAGTTCGCGAAGGCGATGGCGCTCGACGGGATGCAGATGCTCGGCGGGTACGGGTATGCGACGGAGTACGGGATGGAACGGCTGGTCCGGGCCACGGTCGTCTCCACGGTGTACGGCGGGACGAGCGAGATCCAGCGGGACGTGATCGGGAAGACGTACGGCCTCTGAGCCGCGTGTTTCGAGGGTCGTGGCCGGCCGGCGGTGGTGGGATGTCATGAATGGGTCGTTCAGGTCGCCAGACGCCATGAAAGGGTCGTTCATGACATCGTCCGGTCGCCAGGGGCCCGGCAAAGTCGTCGCCGCGATCCCCGGGCCCGGAAGTCATGAACGACTCTTTCGCCACGTCCGGCGGCAGGGCTCCGGCAAAGTCGCGCCGGGTGAGTCCGCGGTGTCTTGAATGAGTCATTCAGGACCTCCGAAGACCTGAATGACTCATTCAAGACATCAGCAAAGTGACCGCCGAGCGAGCCGCCGCAACCGTGCCGGACTCTGGCCCGGGTCGTAGTGAACGACCCTTTCACCTCGTCCGGCGAGGTGAACGACTCTTTCATGTCGTCGTGGGACGGTGAGCGAGCCTCGGTAGCCGGCCGAGGTGGACTGAAGGGGACTTTCCTCCGATGTAATGAGAGCAACGTCCCCATCAGCCCACCTCGCCGCGCCGACTTTGCCGGGGACCTGTCGCCGGACGCCATGAAAGGGTCGTTCATGACATCGTCCGGTCGCCGCTCCCGCCGCGCCGGTTTACGCTCAGGACAACAGGGGTAGCCCGGCAGCGAAGCGCAGCGGGAGGTGACATGGGACCACGGCAGTGGCTCGAATCCTGGCCCGTGTACCGCCAGCTCACCGGCACCGATCCGCTCGGCCGGGGCAAGGCCGCCGAGTCCGCGCGGTCTGCGGCGCTCGCGCCGCGCACCGCGAGCGCCGATCGGGTCGCGAAGTCCGTCTGTCCCTACTGCGCCGTCGGGTGCGGGCAGCAGGTGTTCGTCAAGGACGAGAAGGTCGTCCAGATCGAAGGCGACCCGGACAGCCCCATCTCGCGGGGGCGGCTCTGCCCGAAGGGGTCGGCCAGCACGCAGCTGGTCACCGGGCCGCAGCGGGAGCGGAAGGTGCGGTACCGCGCGCCCTACGCCACCGAGTGGACCGATCTCGATCTCGAGACCGCGCTCGACATGGTCGCCGACCGGGTGCTCGACGCGCGGCGCAAGGGGTGGCAGGACACCGACGAGCACGGTGCGCCGCTGCGGCGGACGATGGGTATCGCCAGTCTCGGTGGCGCGACGCTGGACAACGAAGAGAACTACCTGATCAAGAAGCTCTTCACCGCGCTCGGCGCGATCCAGATCGAAAACCAGGCGCGCATTTGACACTCCGCCACCGTTCCCGGTCTGGGGACTTCCTTCGGTCGCGGTGGCGCGACGGACTACCAGCAGGACCTGCAGAACGCCGACTGCGTCATCATTATGGGCTCCAACATGGCCGAGGCGCACCCGGTCGGGTTCCAGTGGGTGATGGAAGCGAAAGCGCGCGGTGCGCAGGTGCTGCACATCGACCCGCGCTTCACGCGGACGAGCGCGCTCGCCGACGCCCACGTGCCGCTGCGGGCCGGGACGGACATCACGTTCCTCGGCGGGGTGATCAACCACATCCTGAGCAACGACCTGGACTTCCGCGAATACGTCGTCGCCTACACGAACGCGTCCTTCCTGGTGCACGAGGACTACCGGGACACCGAAGACCTCGACGGCCTCTTCAGCGGCTACGACGAAGCCAAAGCCGCCTACGACCCGGCGACCTGGCACTACCAGGACATCCGGCCGCAGGACGCCGGGCACGGCAAGGAAACCTCGCCGTCGGACCAGCACGGCTCCGGCGGGCCGGTGGTCGAAGGCGGCAGCGAGGAGATCGCCGCCGACCCGACGCTGCGGCACCCGCGGTGCGTCTTCCAGATCCTCAAGCGCCACTTCGCCCGCTACACCCCGGAAATGGTCGAGGCGACCTGCGGGACGCCGAAGGAGCTCTTCCAGCGGGTCTGTGACGCCTGGACGAGCAACTCGGGCCGGGACCGGACCGCCGCGCTCGTCTACAGCGTGGGCTGGACGCAGCACAGCGTCGGCGCGCAGTACATCCGCGCGGGCTCGATCATCCAGCTGCTGCTGGGCAACATCGGGCGGCCCGGCGGCGGCGTGTTCGCGCTGCGGGGGCACGCCAGCATCCAGGGCTCGACCGACATCCCGACGCTGTTCAACCTGCTGCCCGGCTACCTGCCGATGCCCAAGCCGGGGCAGCGCACGCTGGCGGACTACCTCAAGGCCGTCAGCGGCGACAAGCAGAAGGGGTTCTGGCGCAACGCCGACGCCTACACCGTGTCGCTGCTCAAGGAGTACTGGGGCGAGAAAGCCACCGCCGACAACGACTTCTGCTACGGCTACCTGCCGCGGATCAACGGCGACCACGGCACCTACCGCACGGTCATGGACATGGTCGACGGCAAGGTGTCCGGCTACTTCCTGCTCGGGCAGAACCCGGCCGTCGGGTCCGCGCACGGCAGGCTGCAGCGGCTCGGCATGGCCAACCTCGACTGGCTGGTCGTGCGCGACCTGGCGATGATCGAAAGCGCCACCTTCTGGAAGGACGCGCCGGAGATCGAGACCGGCGAGATCACCCCCGAGGCGTGCCGCACCGAGGTGTTCTTCTTCCCGGCGGCCTCGCACGTCGAGAAGGAAGGCACGTTCACCCAGACCCAGCGCGTGCTGCAGTGGCGCGAAAAGGCCGTCGAGCCGGCCGGGGACCAGCGCTCGGAGCTGTGGTTCTTCTACCACCTGGGCCGCAAGCTGCGGGAGCGGCTGGCGGGGTCCGCCGACGAGCGCGACCGGCCGCTGCTCGACCTCGCCTGGGACTACGAGGTGCACGGCGACGAGCCGTCGGCCGAGGACGTGCTGCGGCACATCAACGGCCACGACCTCACCACTGGCGAGGAGCTCGACGGGTACCTCGACCTCAAGGCCGACGGCAGCACCTCCAGCGGCTGCTGGATCTACAGCGGCGTCTACGCCGGCGGCGTCAACCAGGCCGCCCGCCGCAAGCCGCGGTCCGAACAGGACCACACCGCCCTCGAGTGGGGCTGGGCCTGGCCGTACAACCGGCGGGTGCTCTACAACCGCGCGTCGGCCGATCCCCAGGGCCGGCCGTGGAGCGAACGCAAAGCCTTGGTGTGGTGGGACGCCGACGCTGGCGAATGGACCGGGCACGACGTGCCCGACTTCGAGAAGACCAAGCCGCCGGACTACGTCCCGCCGGTGGACGCGGTGGGTCCGGCCGCGCTGCGCGGCGACGACCCGTTCGTGATGCAGGCCGACGGGAAGGCGTGGCTGTTCGCGCCGTCCGGGCTGGCCGACGGCCCGCTGCCGACGCACTACGAGCCGCACGAGTCGCCGTTCCGCAACCCCTTCTACGCCCAGCAGGGCAATCCGACGCGGATGGTCTACGGCCGCCGGGACAACCCGTCGAACCCGTCGCCGCCCGAGGCGCACGGCGAGGTGTTCCCGTTCGTCTTCACCGCCGCACGGCTGACCGAGCACCACACCGCTGGCGGGATGAGCCGGACCCTGCCCTACCTCTCGGAACTGCAGCCGGACCTGTTCGTCGAGGTCTCCCCCGAACTCGCGGAGCTGCGCGGGCTGCGGCACCTTGGCTGGGCGCACGTCGTCACCTCGCGGGCCGCGGTCGAGGCGCGCGTCTTCGTGACCGACCGGATGCGGCCGCTGCGGGTGCAGGACCGGGTCGTGCACCAGGTGTGGATGCCCTACCACTGGGGCGGTTCCGGGCTGGTGCCCGGCGACGTGGTGAACGACCTGCTGGGCGTCGTGCTGGACCCGAACGTGTTCATCCAGGAGAGCAAGGTCGCCACCTGCGACGTCCGGCCGGGGAAGCGCCCGCGCGGCGCCGCGCTGACCGCGTACCTCGCCGAATACCGGGAACGCGCGGGCATCACGCCGGAAACGGGTACGCGGGTGTCGACGGCGCACGAGACCCGGCACGTCGAACCCGGTCACGAGGAGGATGCGCCATGAGCGTCGAGGACCGGCTGTCCGGCCCGCTGCCGGACGTCGCCGGGGAAGCCGGGCACACCGGGCACCCGCCGCGGGTCGGGTTCTTCACCGACACGTCGGTGTGCATCGGCTGCAAGGCCTGCGAAGTGGCCTGCAAGGAGTGGAACGCCGTCCCCGAGGACGGGCTCGACCTGCTCGGGATGTCGTTCGACAACACCGGCGCGCTCGGCGCGAACACGTGGCGGCACGTGGCTTTCGTCGAGCAGCCGCGCCCGCCGGGCGGACCGGGCACCGCTCCCCCGCCTGGCGCGCCCGAAGACCTCGGCATGCCGTCGTTCGACCTGCCGGGCGCGAAGACCGGCGCCGACGGCCGGACCGACTTCCGCTGGCTGATGGCGTCGGACGTGTGCAAGCACTGCACGCACGCCGGCTGCCTCGACGTCTGCCCGACGGGGGCGCTGTTCCGCACCGAGTTCGGCTCGGTCGTGGTGCAGCAGGACATCTGCAACGGCTGCGGCTACTGCGTTTCCGGCTGCCCGTACGGCGTCATCGACCGGCGGCCGGACGACGGGCGCGCGCAGAAGTGCACGCTCTGCTACGACCGGCTGCACGACGGCCTCGAACCGGCCTGCGCCAAGGCGTGCCCGACCGACTCCATCCAGTTCGGCGAGCTCGACGAGCTGCGCGAGCGGGCCGCCCACCGCGTCGAGCAGCTGCACGAGCGCGGCCTCGCCGAAGCCCGGCTCTACGGGCACGACCCGGCCGACGGGGTCGGCGGCACCGGCGCGTTCTTCCTGCTGCTGGACGAACCCGAGGTCTACGGCCTGCCGCCGGACCCGGTGGTGCCGACCCGGGAGCTGCCCGCGATGTGGAAGTACGCCGGAATGGCGGCCTCGGCGCTGCTCGCCGCCGCCGTCGCCGCGTTCGGAGGACGCCGCCGATGACCGACCGCAAGCCGCGCCGCTCCCGTGAAGAGCTGATGGTGCCGGACGCCGAATTCCGGTCCTACTACGGGCGTCCGGTGCTCAAGCCGCCGGTGTGGGAGTGGAAGGTGCCGGCGTACCTGTTCACCGGCGGGCTCGCGGCGGGCACGTCGCTGCTGGCCGCGGGCGCCGACCTGACCGGGCGGCCGCGGCTGCGCCGGGTGGGCCGCA
>NZ_JAAGNB010001517.1:0-36256 GCF_010550475.1 Amycolatopsis sp. SID8362 | reverse complement strand
ACGCGGCCGCGTCGACCGGCGCCGGGAGGTCGCCCGGCTCGCCGTGGACGTCGACCGCCAGCCCGGCGTCGCGGGCGTGGTCCAGCAGCTCACCGGCCTGGACGAGGCTCGGCGCGGGCGCCTTGTCCTCGCCGGAACGCAGCACGGCCAGGGTCGCCCGCAGGTCCTTGAGCGCGGACGCGCTGGCCGCCTTGATGTTCAGCAGCGCCTCCTTCGCCTGCTCGGGCCGCCGGTCGGCGACGTGCGCGGCGACGCCGGCCTGGACGTTGATCATGGCGAGGCTGTGCGCGACGACGTCGTGGACCTCGCGGGCGATGCGCAGCCGCTCCTGCTCGGCGAGCCGGTGGCGGTGCTCGTCGGCCTGCTCGCGGCGGGCGGCGAGCGCGTCGAGCTGGTACCGCACGGCGGTGCCGACGCCGATCACCGCGACCAGCCAGACCACGAGGAACCCGGCGCCGAACTCCAGCGCGAACGACCCCGAGGTCACGATGTGGACCAGGTAGAGCACGGCCAGCGCGGCGGACCCGGTGATCCCCGCGGTCAGCGGCCCGCGCTGCCGGGTGAGCAGGAAGAGCGCGACGGTCGGGACGAGGATGACCGGCCCGCCGGGCAGCCCGGAGGCGTAGTAGCCGAACGCCGACGCCGTCGTGAGCAGGAAGATCGTCAGCGGGAAGCGGTGGACGAGCAGCAGCGTCAGCCCGGTGGCGGCGAGCCACGCGGCCGCGTGCGGGGTCATCGGCGGCGAGCCGGGCTGCCAGCGCGAGGCACCGCTCGTCGCACCCAGCACGAACCCGGTGACGACGACGGTGCGCACCACGCGCCCCACCCACGGCGGCCATCTCATGCCGCGAAAACTACCGGTCGCGGACCCGGGCCGCGTCCGTCTCGGAGCGGCTCCCCGCGTACGCCGTACGCCGTAGTCAGAACACGAGCGGCAGCTTCGCCGCGGTCTCCTCGTCGGCCGGGGTGTAGGTCGACATGGTGATCTCCGAGCGGCGGCCGTAGTAGAGGTAGGTGAAGTTGAACCGCAGCAGCCCGACCTCGGGGTGCAGGTAGCGCTTGGTGCGGATCGGCTCCGAGTTGACGTCGTGGTGCGGCCACAGCTCGGCGAACAGCGGCGACTCCGCCTTGAGCCGCTTGACCAGCTGCTTCCACGCCGGCTCGGCGACGTGGTCGGCCATCGCCGCGCGGAAGGACGCGATCACGCGCGGGATGTTCGTCTCCCAGTCCAGCATCCGCTCGCGCCACTCGGGGTTGAGCAGGCACTGGACCAGGGTGTTGCGGTCGGCGAACGGGATCGCGTCGACGTCGCCCATCAGCCAGGTGTAGCCGCGGTTGTAGGCGAGCAGGTCGCAGCGCGCGTTGCGGACGGCGACCGGGTACGGCTCCAGCTTCTGCAGCATCAGCTCCATCGACGGCGTGATGACCTGGCAGTCCTTCTCGCCTTCGGGCTCGGGCGCGCCGGCCAGGCGGAAGAGGTGGGTGTGCTCGTGCGGGTCGAGCCGCAGCGTGCGGGCGATCGCCTGGAGCACCTGCTCGGACGCGTTGATGTCGCGGCCCTGCTCCAGCCACGTGTACCAGGTGACCCCGACCCCGGCGAGCTGCGCGACCTCTTCGCGGCGCAGCCCCGGCGTGCGGCGGCGGCCCAGGATCGGGAGCCCGACCTGCTCGGGCGTGATCCGCTCGCGCCGGCTGCGCAGGAACCTCGCGAGTTCCTGGCGGCGCAGTTCGGATTCGACGGCGGTGGTCATGGTGCCAGGATGGCACGCCCGCGAACCTGGTACCAGGTAGTGGCAGTACCAGGATGAACAACAACTGGTACCAGTTTAAATCCGGGTCGATCGTAGTACCCATGACCACGACTGAACTCGCGCCGAACTCGGCCGGAGCCCAATTTCGGCCTGGGTTGACCCCCGCCGGCCTGGTCACGGTGCTGCTGGGGGCGGCGCTGCCGATCATCGACTTCTTCATCGTCAACGTCGCGCTGCCGACGATCAACGCCGACCTGCACGCCTCGACCGCGACCCTGGAACTGGTGGTCGCCGCCTACGGCATCGCGTACGCGGTGCTGCTGGTGGTCGGGGGCCGCCTCGGCGACTCGTTCGGCAGGCGGCGGCTGTTCTTCTGGGGCCTCTGGCTGTTCACGCTGACGTCGCTGGCCTGCGGACTGGCGCCGACGGCGGGCACGCTGGTGATCGCCCGCGCCGCGCAGGGGGCGGCGTCGGCGTTGCTGCTGCCGCAGGTGCTCTCGATCATCCAGGCGACGACGTCCGGCGAAGAGCGCTCGCGCGCGCTGGGGCTGTTCGGCGCGACCGGCGGCCTCTCGACGGTCGTCGGCCAGCTCCTCGGCGGCGGCCTGGTGGCCGCGGACCTGTTCGGCAGCGGCTGGCGGCCGATCTTCCTGGTGAACGTGCCCATCGGCCTGGTGGTGCTGGTACTGGCCCGCCGCCTGCCGGAGAGCCGCGCGCACAACCCGCTGGGCGTCGACCGGCTCGGCACGCTGCTGCTGGCCGTGACGCTGCTGTCGTTGCTGGTCCCGCTGATGGAAGGCCGGGCGCTGGGCTGGCCGGCGTGGACGATCGCGCTGCTCGCCGTCTTCCCGTTCGCGGCCGCGGCGCTGGTCCACGTCGAACGGCGCCTGGAGCGGACCGGCGGCACGCCGCTGCTGCCGCCGTCGGTGCTGCGGCTGCCGAGCGTCCGGCGCGGGCTGATGGTGGCGATCCCGTTCTTCGCCGCGTTCGGGTCGTTCATGTTCGTCTACGCGATGACGCTGCAGGAAGGCCTGCACTTCGGGCCGCTCGGCGCCGGTGTCGCGCTGACGCCGCTGGCCGTCGCGTACTTCACGGTGTCGATGCTGAGCAGCCGGCTGGTGGCCCGCTACGGCCAGCGGGTCGTCCCGGTCGGCGGCGCGATCACGGCGCTCGGGATGGTCGCGCTGCTGTGCACGACGCTGGCGCAGTGGCCGCACCTGACCGTGCTCGACCTGGCGCCGTCGATGGTGGCGATCGGCGTCGGGAACGCCCTCGCGATGACGACGCTGTTCCGGATCGTCCTGTCGCACGTGCCGACCGACCTGGCCGGCGTGGGCAGCGGCGTGATGACCACGAACCAGCAGACGTCGCTGGCGCTGGGCGTCGCGACGCTGGGGAGCCTGTACGCGGCACTCGCCGGCTCGCTGGGCAGCCGGGACGCGTTCGCGCTGGTCATCGGCGTGGTGGCACTGCTGGCGGCGATCGTCGCGGTCACCGGGCGGCGGCTGCCCGACCCGCGGGTCTAGAAATCCCGGATTCACCCGTCGGAAAAGCCGTCCCCCGGACGACTATGGAGGTGTGACGGAACCTCGGGTACGACCGGACCCGGCCTTCGCGCTGCTCGGCCTCTACGAGACCGCGCTGCCGGAGGTCTACGGGTACCTGCTGTCCCGCTGCGGCGACCGCACGCTCGCCGAGGAACTGACGTCCGAGACGTTCCTCGGCGCGGTCGCCGCCTGTCGCAAGGAGTACGCACCTCCAGTGAGCACCGGGTGGCTGATCGGCGTCGCCCGGCACAAGCTCGCCGACCACTGGCGGCGCAAAGAACGCGAGGAACGCGGCTTGCGGCTCGTGCACGACAGCGAGCCGGACGTCGAAGACCCGTGGGACGAGCAGCTCGACGCCCTGCGCGCGAGACAGGTGCTCGACTCGCTCGGCCCGCACCACCGGGCCGCCCTGACCCTCCGGTACGTCGACGGCCTCGGGGTCCCCGAGGTCGCCGGCCACCTGGGCCGCGGCGTGCACGCCACCGAGGCGTTGCTCGTGCGGGCCCGCGCCGCGTTCCGGCGTGCCTACGAAGAGAAGGAGGGTCGCGATGCCTGAGCCGTTCGACGCGCTCCGCCGTCCCTCCGCACGGGTCGAACCCGACCCGGACTTCGCCGCCGAGCTGCGCGACAACCTGCGCCGCTCGATCCTGAACGGAGCCGACATGACGACCACTTCGGAAGCACCGGCCACCACGGCCGAACTGCGCTCGCTGACCCCGTACCTCGCGGTGTCCGACGCCCGAGCCGCCCTCGACTTCTACGTCGAGGTGTTCGGCGCCGTCCGCCGCGGCGACCCGATCCTGATGGACGACGGCCGCATCGGCCACGCCGAGCTGGCCATCGGCGACGCGGTGCTGATGCTCGCCGAGGAGCACCCCGAGATCGGCCACATCGCCCCGCGCGAGGGTGGCGCGTCGGTGCGGGTGGAGGTGCCGGACCCGGACGTGTCGGTGGCCCGGGCGTTGGAGCGCGGGGCGACACTGATCCGCGCGGTGAGCGATTCGCCGTACGGCCGGGGTGGCTCGTTCCGGGACCCGTTCGGGCAGCGCTGGCTGGTTTCGCAAGCTGCGGTCTCCGCTTCCGCCTCGGCCTCGCCGAAGCCGGGGCAGGCCATGTATTTCACGTTCCAGGTCCCGGAAGCCGAGCCCGCGAAGTCGTTCTACGGGGCGGTCCTGGGCTGGCAGTTCACGCCGGGTTCGGTGTCGGACGCCTGGGGGTTCTCGGGACCGGGCCTCGAAGGCGGGTTGTGGGCCGGGGACCGGCAGGTCGGGTGGAAGCTGATGTACGCGGTGGACGACCTGGGTGCTGCGTTGACGCGGGTGCGCGAGCAGGGCGGCCGGGCTGGTGAGGTGGAGAACCACCCGTACGGGACGACGGCGGACTGCGTCGACAACCAGGGCATCGAGTTCTGGCTGTGGGAAAAGCCCGGGAAGTGAGCAATCCCATCCGCCGGGCCGTGCGTTCGGGCGCAGACTCGGAGGCATGGCCGGGCAATGGGTGCCGCGTGACCACGACGAGCTGACCGCCGGATGGCGGCTGTGGCTCGAACTCGGGTCGGGCGCTTGGCCCCGGCCGGACTGGGACGGCAGCCCCGACGAAGCCGTGCGCGGCCTGTGCGAGCTGCTCGACGCCTGCGACCGGATTCTCACCGACTACCTGGCCTCGGGTGGCTCGACCGACGCGGAGGTCCCCGGGCTGATCCGGTCGATGCACCTGGCCGCGAGCTGGATCCGCGAGCTGTGGTCCGGCGACACCACACCACTCGACGACGAGCGGATGGCGTTGCTGCACGGTGACCTCGCCGGGTTCGCCGACCACGCCGTCGGCGTGCGCACGCTGCTCGCCGAGGGTGGCGGCTGGACCTCGTTGCGGCTTTGACATGGCCGGGCAATGGGTGCCGCGTGACCACGACGAGCTGACCGCCGGATGGCGGCTGTGGCTCGAACTCGGGTCGAGCGCCTGTCTGGCTCACTTACCCAGCCCCCGCCCTCTCCGGGGGCCGGCCCCTTGTCCAGCGTATCGGGAGTGGGGGCCTCAAAAGGGTGACGCCGCAAATCTGTGGATAGCCGGAGCGCATGTGGACAACTCGGCCGTGCGAGCGGATGGCGCTGCTACACAACGATTTCGCCGGGTTCGCCGGCCACGCCGAGGGCGTGCGCACCCTGCTCGCCGAGGGCGGCGGGTGGACCTCGCTCGCGCTCTAACGTCCCGCGGCGTAGCCCTGCATGCCGCGGGCGTTGGCTGCCGCTCGCAACAAGCCGCCGGTTCGGGAGACCGCCGAGAGGCGGCCCAGGGCCCAGTCGCCCGCGTCCACCACTTGGTGGCCGCGGGCGCGCAGGCCGTCCAAAGTGGACTTGCCGAGGCGGGACTCGACCACCAGCTCGCGCGGGTTCCAGGAGCGTGGGTAGAACGAACTCGGGAACGCCGTCGTGTGCCAGGCCGGCGAATCGATCGACTCCTGGAGGTTCAGGCCGCCGTAGACGTGGGCGAGCCAGAAGCACAGCTGCCACTGGTCCTGCTGGTCGCCGCCCGGGGTGCCGAACGCCAGGGTGGGGACGCCGTCGCGCAACGCCAGCGACGGCGACAGCGTGATCCGCGGCCTCTTGCGCGGCGCGAGGGAGTTCGGGAGGCCTTGCTCCAGCCAGAACATCTGGCCGCGCGAATCGAGGCAGAAGCCCAGCGACGGGATCGTCGGGCTGGACTGCAGCCAGCCGCCGGACGGGGTCAGGGAGACCAGGTTGCCCGCCGCGTCGACGACGTCCAGGTGGACCGTGTCGCCGCGGGTCTGGCCCTGAGGGCCGACCGTCGGCTCGCCGGTCGCGCCGCCTTCGGCCTGGACTCCTTGAAGCGAGTCCAGGATCGCCGGGAGCCGCGCCGGGCCGCGGGCCTCGCCCGGGCGGAGAGAATCAGACGCCGTGTCGGTGATCAACGCCCGCCGTGAGTCCGTGTACGACGGCGAGAGCAGCACGTCCAGGGGCACGTCGGTGTCGCCGTACCAGGCCTCGCGGTCGGCGAAGGCCAGCTTCGCCGCTTCGGTCGCCAGGTGCACCGTGCGCTCCGAGGCGACGCCGTCCACAAAGGACAGTTCGTCGCGGAAGCCGTGCAGCAGCAACGCTTGCTGGAGCAGTGCCGGGCCCTGCGTCCAGCCGCCCATCTTGACCAGGCGCCGGTCGCCGACGTCGACGAACGCCGGGTCCTCGTAGGTCGCCGACCACGACGCCAGGTCGTCGCCGGTCAGCAGGCCCGCGTGGTCGCGGCCGGAGTCGTCGCGGAACGCGGTCCGGCTGAACGCATCGATCGCTTCGGCGACGAAACCCTGTGACCAGGCACGGCGTCCAGCGTCGATCTGCGCTTCGCGGCCCGAGACGGCTTCGGCCTCCCGCAGCAACCGTTCCCAGGTGTCGGCCAGGGCCGGGTTCTTGTGCAGCCCCGACGCCGGCTTGCCGTCCGACAGCCACAGCGCGGCCGACGTCGGCCAGTGCTCGGTGAACAAGCCCGAGACGGCGCTGATCGTGTCCGAGACCCGCGACACCAGCGGGACACCGTTGCGGGCGTACCCGATCGCGTACGACAGCACCGTGCGAAGCGACTTCGTGCCGTAGTCGCGAAGGAGCAGCAGCCAGCCGTCCCACGCGCCCGGGACGGTCGCCGGGAGCAGGCCGCTGCCGGGGATCAGGTCCAGCCCCAGCGACGCGAAGTGCTCGGGCGTGGCCCCCGCGGGCGACGGGCCTTGGCCGGCCAGCGCCCGCGGGGTCGGGTCGTCCGCTGTCACGAAGAGACCGGGCACCTGGCCCGCCGGGCCGCACAGGTGCGGCTCGGCGACCTGCAGGACGAACCCGGCGGCGACCGCCGCGTCGAACGCGTTGCCGCCGTCTTCCAGCACCGCCATCCCGGTGGCCGAGGCCAGCCAGTGCGTCGATGCCACCATCCCGAAGGTGCCGGCCAGCTCCGGCCGCGTCGTGAACATGCCCCCGATAGTACGCAACGCTAACGAATTACCAAGCCGTCGGACGTCGGCGCTCCGGCTCGTACGGCTGCGTGATGATCTCCATCCCGTTGCCGCCGGGATCGAGGAAGTACACGCCACGCCCGCCGTGGTTGTGGTTGATTTCGCCGGGCTGCTTCCCCATCGGATCGGCGTGGTAGCTCACGCCGCTTTCGACCAGCCGCGCGAACACGGCGTCGAAGTCGTCTTCGGGGATCAAGAAGCAGTAGTGCTGCAGGCGAAGGTCCTCTTCGGGGACGGTCGCGAAGTCCAAGCGAACCCCGTTGCGGGTCTCGACCGGGACGAACGGGCCCCATTCCTGCCCCACTTCGAGGCCGAGCAGGTTCGCCAGGAATTCGGCGGATTCCCGGTTGTTCCGGGACGGGACGATCAGATGGTTCAACTCAACGGAAACTGACACGGTTGAAATGCCTCCACGGGCACTCCCGCCACCTCCATGCCTCACCCAGCCGGTGACCGACACGCGATGCCGTGCTGATCACCTTAGCCAAGAAGGTCGCGCCGGGCACCGTATTTCACGACACCTTGACCCGCGCCGCCGCTCGTGGCCGCCCGACGCCCTGCCAGGCCAGCCCGGCTTCGACGAGCACCCGCGGGTCGAGCAGGTTGCGCGTGTCGACGACGTCGATGCCGTCCATGAGTTCGGCCATCGCGGCCCAGTCGAGGTGCTTGAACTCGGCCCACTCGGTCAGCACCACGACGACGTCCGCGTCCTTCGCGACCTGGTAGGCGTCGTCGACGACGGTCATCCCGTCGAGCCCGCCGTCGATCGCCGGGTCGTAGGCGGTCAGCTCGGCGCCGAGCGCGCCCAGCACCGACGCCACGGCGAGCGCGGGCGAGTCGCGCAGGTCGTTGGTGCCCGCCTTGAACGCCAGGCCGAGCACGCCGATGCGGGCGCCGGCCAGCGTGCCGCCGACCGCGCCGGCGATCTTCGCGACGATCCGGTCGCGCTGGGCGATGTTCTCGTCGATGGCCGAGGTGAGCATCTTGAAGTCGTAGTTCACCGATTCGGCCACCTTGACCAGCGCGCTGGTGTCCTTCGGCAGGCACGAGCCGCCCCAGCCCGGGCCCGGCTTGAGGAACGTCCGGCCGATCCGCCGGTCATAGCCCATGCCCTCGGTGACCAGGGTGATGTCCGCGCCGAGGCGTTCGCACAGCTCGGCGATCGAGTTGACGTAGGACAGCTTCAGCGCGAGGTAGCAGTTCGCGGCGTACTTCACGAGCTCCGCGCTCGCCGCGTCGGAAACGACGACCGGCGCGTCCAGCTCGGCGTACAGCTCGCCGACCCAGCGCGCGGCGGCGAGGTCGGCCGACCCGACGACGATCCGGTCCGGGCCGAGGAAGTCGGCGACCGCGGTGCCTTCGCGGAGGAACTCGGGGTTGGACACCACCGGCACGTCGGGCCGGCCGAGCATCGCCTGGATCCGCTCCGACGTGCCGACCGGCACGGTCGACTTGGTGACCAGCGCGCACCCGGCGGGCAGGACGTCGCCGATCTCGGTGGTCACCGCCTCGACCGCGCGCAGGTCCGCGGAGCCGCCGGCGCCCATCGGCGTCGGCACGCAGAGGAACACCGCCTGCGCGTCGCGGACCGCGTCCCGCGCGCCGACGACGAACTGGAGGCGCCCGGCGGCGATGCCGCGGGTCACCAGGTCGGCGAGCCCGGGTTCGAGGATGTCGACGCGGCCCGCGCTCAGCCGGGACACCTTCGCGCGATCGACGTCCACGCACGTGACGGAATGCCCCAGACTGGCCAGGCAGGCCCCCGTGGTCAAGCCGACGTAACCGGTACCTACCACCACGATCCGAGCTGGCGTCATGGTGCTGAAGGTGACAGCCGGAGTTGACCACGACGCTAACGGAAACAGACGCTCCCGGGAGCGGTGAGCGAAGACACGAACCGCGGATGCGAACGAGCGTTAACCTGAGACCCCGAACCGGAGCAGCGAAGGGAACGGCACAGATGCAGATCACGGACACCGCGGCGCTCGTCACGGGCGGCGCGTCGGGCCTCGGCGGAGCCACGGCGAAGGCGCTCGCCGCCAAGGGCGCGAAGGTGTTCGCGCTCGACCTGGCGCAGTCGATCGAGAAGGCCGAGCAGGTCGACGGCATCACCTACGTCGAGGCCGATGTCACCGACGTCGAGCAGGTCGAGGCGGCCGTCGCGACGGCGTCGGGGTCCGGCGTACCGCTGCGGACCGTGGTGAACTGCGCCGGCATCGGGCCGTCCGCGCGGATCCTGTCCAAGAAGGGCCGCCACGACCTCGCGCTGTACGCGAAGGTCATCCAGATCAACCTGATCGGCACGTTCAACGTGCTGACCGTCGCGTCCGAGGCGATCGCGAAGACCGAGCCGCTCGCGGACGACGCCCGCGGCGTCATCATCAACACCGCGTCGATCGCCGCGTTCGACGGTCAGATCGGGCAGGTCGCCTACTCGTCGTCCAAGGGCGGCGTCGTCGGCATGACCCTCCCCGCGGCCCGCGACTTGGCCTCGCACGGCATCCGCGTGCTGACCATCGCGCCGGGCATCGTCGACACCCCGATGCTGGCCACGGTCAGCGAGGAGTTCCGCGCGACGCTCGCCGCCGGCATCCCGTTCCCGAAGCGCCTCGCGCGGCCGGACGAGTACGCCCAGCTCGCGCTCTCGCTGATCGACCACGACTACCTGAACGGCGAGGTCGTCCGCATGGACGGCTCCCTGCGCATGGCCCCGCGCTGACCCCGGAGGGCGGCACTTTCCCTACGAAAGTGCCGCCCTGGGGCCCTGAGGCCGAGCTTTCCCTAGGAAAGATGCGTTTTTCTCAGCGCGTGAGACGGACTTCCAGGCCGATCCCAGATTGCGAGACGGAGCAGGCGCCGAACGCGCTTTGCGCGGCCAGCTCCTCGAACTGCGCCGGGGTGAACGCGCGGCGGCGCAGCCAGCCCAGCGTCTGCCGGACGGTGAAACCGCTGACCGCGCCGACGTTCATCGACTCGACCTCGCGGCCGATGTCCGCGGAAGTGGCCTCGTGGTTGAGGTCGTGGATCACCGCGAACCCGCCCGGGCGCAGTACCCGGTGCATCTCGTCCAGCGCCGCCACCGGCTGCCGGAAGTTCTTGAACGCGGCCTGGCAGACGACGAAGTCGAACGACTCCGCGGCGAAGGGCGCGTGCGTGATGTCGCCCTGGCGGAAGTCGATCTCCAGGCCGGCGCCGGTTTCCCGGGCGATCTCGACCATCGTGTGGCTGATGTCCAGCCCGGTGACGCGGAAGCCGCGCTTCGCCAGCTCGACGGCGAAGAAGCCGGGCCCGGGCGCCACCTCCAGGATCTCGGCGCCCTCCGGCAGCCCGGACGTGACCTCCGCGGCCTGCTTGCGGTACTGCGCGAGCTGGGCCGCCGTGCCTCGGTTCTTCGCGTACCACCGGGCCTGCAGGCCCTCCATCTCGGGCACCCGGTGCTTGCGGGTCGTCTCCATGACTCTCTCCTCTTCGGTTGAGCCGAACCGAAGAGCCGCCCGGTTATCCTTTTCGTGCCACCTCGGGGCCGGGCGTGCTCGGTTCGGGGTCGAGGACCCCGGGCGGTGTGCCAGCACCACCCGGGGTCCGTGCTATTTCTCCACGAACTCCCCCAGGTCGTCGGGGAATTCGCCGGTCTCGTACCAGCGCCGCCACGCGTCCGTGCCGGGCACGGCGCCGCTGGTCAGTTCGTCGAGGAAGCCGCGCACCCAGCGCGCTTCGGCTTCCGCCATCGCCAGGTCGTACTCGACTTCGACCAGGAACAGCCGCGGCATGACCGCGCTCAGCTGCTCGAGGGAAGTCCGCAGCCCCGCCGCGCGTTCGTCGAGTTCGGTGAGCCGGAGCCGCAGCTGCCGCGTGGCCTGGTCCGGGCCGAGCACGCCCAGCATCGACAGCCCGGCCTTGAACCGCGGCGGCTCCGGGTCGAGCGTGCCGACAAGCTCACGAACCCAGTCCTCGAGTTCTTCGTGCCCGGCCGGCGTGATCCGGTAGACCGTCCGCTCGGGCCGCCCGCCGTCCTTCACGCTCTCGACGGCCTCGATGAAGCCGTGCTTGTCCAGGTTCGCGACGACGGTGTAGAGCGAGCCCCACTTGATCGGCATGTCGCCCTGCTTGCCGCGCTGCTTGATGACGGCGGCCATCTCGTACGGGTGCTTGGGGCCGTCGACCAGGACGGACAGCACGGCGAGCCCGAGCAGGTTGCCGACCTTCCGCCGCTTCATCATCACTCCTCGTCCACGAGTACTCGTAGACGAGTATCCACAGGAACGTGTCAGCGGACAAGTGTCTTAGTCGACAAAGCACCTCAGAGGTCGAACATGTACGGGACCTCGGCCTGGGCCCGCGCGCTGATCCACTCGCGCAGCGCCCGCGTCGCGAGGACGTCGTCCTCGTTGTAGCGCAGCAGCCGCTCGCGCTGTTCGTCGTCCGGCTTCTCGCCGTCCATGCCCACGGCGTCGCGGTACCAGCGCATCGACGCCTCGCCGCCCGCTTCCGGGTCGCGCCACGAGAACCCGGCCACCGGCGCGATCACCTTCAGGCCCTTGCCGTGGGAGCACAGGAACTGGTCGGTGACGCTGCGGAAGAGGTCGACCCACTCCTCGGAGTCCACAAAGGACTGGATGTCCTTCTTCGCGGGGATGCCGGGGTGGTCGCCGAAGCGCTCGACGGAGCCGAAGAGCCAGCGGTTCTCGGCGAGCGCGTTGTAGCAGTAGGCGCGGAAGGTCAGCCCCGCCGCTTCGGTGCGCTCGCGGACGTCGGTGAGCCAGGCCCAGAACTCGGCGAACGAGCGGGCCTCGTCGCCGGTCGGCAGCGGGTCCCACGTCGCGAAGGCGCGGTAGCCCTGCGGCACCCCGATGTCGGCGCCGGTCAGCAGGCACCCCCAGAGGTACGCGCCGGCGTCGCCGAAGCTCTCCATGTCGACGTCGACCTCGACGTCGCCGCGCGGCACGTCGACCGCCTCGACACGGCGCACCAGGGTGAGGTCGGCCAGCCAGGCGCGGGCGAGCACGACCGCGTCCGGGAAGGTGACGCCCGTCCAGTTCACCGCCGGCGGATCGCCCGCCGGGTCGAGCGCGGCCAGCTTGTCCACAGTGGACACGCCGGCGCGGCGCAGCTCCACCGCGTCCTCGCCGCGGACAACGAGGCTGACGTCCCGGCTGTCGGTGAGCACCACCTCGCACGTCGGCCACCACGGGCAGCGGCGGCACTCCAGCACGCGCGACGGCTCGGCCAGCGGCTCCTCGCCGTTCGCGGCCGCGGTGGCGATGGCGAGCCGGTCGGCGAACCGGACCTGGTACTCGGTCAGCGCGCTGCGGCCGCCGGGCCAGGTGCCCGCGGCGAGGTCGTGCCAGACGACGACGTCGGCGTCGAGGCCGATCACGCCGCCGGTGGTGAGGCCCTCGTCGGCCTGCCCGAGCGTCTGCAGCATGCGGCGGATGTGCACCAGCCGGAGCTGGTCACGCGGCTGGGAGCGGACCTTGCGAGCGTCGTCCGCCTTGCGGTGCCCGGGATCGAGGTCGGTCAGCTCGGTGACGATCGCGCCCGCGCCGCGGTCGGTGATGCGGTGGCGCACGACGAGCACCGGGACGTAGCCGCGGCCGGTGCGCACCAGCAGGTCGATGCCGCCGCGGCGGTGGCCGGCCGGGTCCACCGGCAGCAGCGCGCCCCAGATGTACTGCGCTTCCGCGGCGAAGGCCTGCTCGGTGCGTTCGACGCGTTCGTGCGCGGGCAGGTCGCGGCCGATCTTCACCCAGTGGCCGGGGTTCGCGGCCATCAACCTGGCAACGATGTCTTCGCGGTGCGCGGTGGCGTCGTCGATGCGCTGCTGCGCCGTCGGGTCCGGCGGGGAAAGCGGTACCTCGCGCATCGCCGGGTCGTGCTCGAGGTGCACGCGGCGACGGCAGCGGCTGACCGCGCCCGCGTCGAGTACCACCTCACCTTGCATGGAGATCACTCTAGTTTCCCACCGCCGAGCCGACATGCCCGCCACCCTGGCTACCAGTAAGTTCGACGTCGACACGTCGCAGGGAGGTGCCATGGCGCGCAAGGCCAAGGTCGAGGGTGAAGCCAGGTTCACCCCCAAGAAGGCGAAGAACGCGGTCGCGGTGGCGAAGGTGCTCGGCCCGGCGGTGATCCCGGTGGTCGCGCCGTTCGCGGTGCGCGCGGCCGGTGCCGCGCGGGAGGCGTACGACCGCTACCAGGCGCGCAAGCTGGGGGTCTCGGTCGACAAGCTGGGCTTGTACACCGGCCGCGGCGCGGCCCTGCACGCCCGCATCGCCGGCGTCGCCGACGGCTGCCGCGAACTGCAGAAGTCCGAGAAGGCGTCGAACGCGGACCAGGAGTTCGCGAAGGACTCCCTCGGCACGCTGGAGCAGCTGTCGGCGTCGGTCCGCGCCGCGGAGCGGATGCCGACGGCGCGACGCAAGTCCGTGCACCGCGCGGTGGCCGGCGAGCTGGAGCGGCTGGAAGGCCAGCTGCTGCACCGCCTCGGCCTCTGACGGCACCGGCCGGCACCGCGAAACTGTCGGTGCCGGCCGGTAGCGTAGAGAACGGGGGGCGCCCCCGCGGGCTACTTGATGAAGCCCTTCTTGACCATCCAGTCGTGGGCCACTTTGCCCGCGTCCTGGCCGTCGACGTCGACCTGCTTGCACAGCTCGACCATCTGCTCGTTGTCGATCGCCGCGCTGACCGCTTCGAGCGGGCCGCGCAGCTCCGGGTGGGCCTTGATGAACTCGGTGCGCAGCGTCGCCACGGCGTTGTACTGGGGGAACGCCTTCTTGTCGTCCTCCAGCACCCGCAGGTTGAGCCCCGAGATCCGGCCGTCCGTGGTGAAGACCTCGCCCACCGGGCACGTTCCGCTCGCCACCGCCGAGTAGATCGTGCCGATGCCGAAGTTCTTCACCGTCGGGTTCTGGAAGCCGTACGCCTTGACCGCGGCCGGGAACCCGTCCTGACGGCTGGTGAACTCGGTTTCCAGGCAGAACACCGCCTGGTCCGGCTTCTGCTTGATGAACTTCGCCAGATCGGACGTCGTCTTCAGGTTGTTCTGCGCGCCGTAGGCCTCGGTGACGGCGAAGGCGTACTGGTCGTTGAGCGGCGAGTAGTTCAGCCACGTGACGCCGAACTTCTCTTCGTCCGCCTTGGCCGTCGCCTCGTACTGGGCCTTTTCGCCGCCGGGCATCGGGAGCTCGTTGCCCTGGTAGTTGATCCAGCCCGTGCCGGTGTACTCCCACGTGACGTCGGTCTGGCCGGACAGCAGCGCCTGGCGCGAGGAGTTGGAGCCCTTGATGTCGGACAGGTCGACGACGTCGGCGCCCGCCGCGGTCAGGGCCATCTCGGCCATGTACGCCAGGATGATGTTCTCGGTGAAGTCCTTCGACCCCACCGTCACCTTCAGCCCCTGCAGTCCCGGGATCGGCTGGATCGTGCCCGGCTTGATGTCGTAGGGCACCGCCTGGTTGACGGTCAGGCCGCACGCCGAGAGCGTCGCGCCGAGCACCGCCACCCCGAGCAGGGCCTTGAGTCGCCGGAGTTTCATCGCAGCCCCTTCGGTCCGAAGAACTGTTCGGCGACCGCGCCCAGCCAGTCCACCAGCAGCGCCAGCGCGACGGCCAGCACCGAACCGGTGACCAGCACCGACGTCAGGTTCAGCTTGTAGCCGGTGTCGATGAGCAGGCCGAACCCGCCGGCGTTGACGAACATGCCGAACGTCGCCGTGCCGACCGCCAGCACCAGCGACGTGCGCAGGCCGGCCAGGATCAGCGGCACGGCCAGCGGCAGCTCGACCCGCCAGAGCACCGCGGCCGCCGACATCCCGATGCCGCGGCCGGCGTCGATCAGCGACTCGTCGACCTGCTGGATGCCGACCATCGTGTTCCGCAGCACCGGCAGCAGCGAGTAGAAGGCCAGCGGCAGCGCCGCCACCCACAGCCCGCCGACCGCGCCGGTGACGATGAACCACAGCACCAGCACGCCGAGCGCGGGCGCGGCCTGGCCGATGTTGGCGATCGCCAGGAAGACCGGCGCGAGGAAGCGGGCCCACGGCCGCGTCACGATCACGCCGAGCGGCACGGCGACCAGCACGACGATCGCCGTCACCACGATCGTCATCAGGAGGTGGTCCCACAACGCCGTGAGCAGTGAGGACGCGTTGAGCGTCTCCTTCTCGGTCGCGGTCAGCCCGCTGGAGAACACCAAGATCAGCGTGACGGCGACGATCACCAGGACCGCGACGGGCTGGGCGAGCAGCCGGACGCGTTCCGCGCGTTTCGATCCGGACTCGGTGCTGAAACCGGTGTCGACGGCAGCCGTCATGCGGACACCTCTTCACCGTTCGTGTGCTCGTCCCGCAGCTGCTGGATGGTCGCGATCACGGTGTCGAGCTGGATGGTGCCCGCGTACTCGCCGCGGGCGCCGGTCACCGGCACCGAGCCGCCTTCGGCGAGCATCGCCTCGAGCGCGTCCTGCAGCGTCGACTGCAGGCTGACGATGTCGCGCAGCGGCTTGCCCGCGGTGGCCAGCGACGCCCCCGCGGTCAGCTCTCGGACGTGCACCCAGCGCGTCGGGCGGCGGCGCGCGTCCAGCACCAGCGCGAAGTGCTTGCGCTGGTCTTCGAGCTTCTTGCGGACCTCGGCCGGGTCGTCGGACACGGTCGCGGTCAGCGCGTCCTGCTGGAGCTCGACGTCCCGGACCCGCAGCAAGGTCAGCTGCTTCAGCGACGCGCCCGCGCCGACGAAGCCGGCGACCGTGTCGTTCGCCGGGTTGGCCAGGATCGCCTCGGGGGTGTCGTACTGCATGATCGACGACTGGTTGCCGAGCACCGCGATCTTGTCGCCGAGCTTCACGGCCTCGTCGAAGTCGTGCGTGACGAACACGATCGTCTTCTTCAGCTCGTCCTGCAGCCGCAGCAGCTCGTCCTGCAGGTTGCCGCGGGTGATCGGGTCGACCGCGCCGAACGGCTCGTCCATCAGCAGCACCGGCGGGTCGGCGGCGAGCGCCCGCGCGACGCCGACGCGCTGCTGCTGCCCGCCCGAGAGCTGGCGAGGGAAGCGGTCGCGGAAGTCGGCCGGGTCGAGCCCGACCAGGTCCATCATCTCCTCGACCCGGTCGTTGACCTTCTTCTTGTCCCAGCCGAGCAGGCCGGGCACCACGCCGATGTTCTGCGCGACGGTGAAGTGCGGGAACAGCCCGGCCTGCTGGATCGCGTAGCCGGTCCGGCGGCGCAGCGTGTCGACGTCGAGCTTCAGCGCGTCTTCGCCGCCGATGGTGATCTTGCCGGAGGTCGGCTGGACCAGCCGGTTGATCATCCGCATCGTCGTCGTCTTGCCGCAGCCGGACGGGCCGACGAAGACCACGATCTTGCCGGCGGGCACGACCATGGAGAAGTCGTCGACCGCCGCGTCGCGGGTGCCGGGGTACCGCTTCGTCACGTGCTCCAGCTCGATCTCGACGCCGGAGACTTCCTCGTTCTCAGCCACGGACACCCCTAGAGACGGTGAAGCGCTTGATCAGGACGTAGATGCCGTCGAGGATCAGGGCGAGGATGACCACCCCGACCGTGCCCGTGACGGCTTGGTTCAGGGAGTTCGTGCTCCCCGCGTTCGTGAGCCCGGAGAAGACCTCGGCGCCGAAGCCGGGGCCCTTCGCGTAGGCGGCGATCACCGCGATGCCCATCAGCATCTGCGTCGCCACCCGCATGCCGGTGAGGATCGCCGGCCACGCCAGCCGCAGCTCGACCCGGGTGAGCACGCCGAAGCGGCTCATCCCGATCCCGCGCGCGGCGTCGGTGATGGCCGGGTCGACGCCGTCGAGCCCGACGATGGTGTTCCGGACGATCGGCAGGAGGCCGTAGAGCACCAGCGCGATCACGGCCGTCGTCGGGCCGAGCCCCGAAAGGGGGATCAGCAGGCCCAGGAGGGCGAACGACGGGACCGTCAAGATCGTGCTCGCCAGCGCCGTGGCCACCGCCGAACCGATCGGGCTGCGGTAGACCGCGATCCCGATCAGCACGCCGAGGACCGCGGCGAGGATCGTGCACTGCACGACCATGCTGGTGTGCAGGTAGGCCTCCAACCAGAGCTTGCTCGCCCGATCGGAGATGTAGTCGAAGAGGTTCATCCGTGTCCGCTCTCCCGCCCTTCACGCCGGCCTTCACCCGAACGGGCTAGTTCCTGACCGACGGCTCAGTACCCAGAGCGCACCCGGTCCAAACCCCCGTCGTCGGTTACCGGTTCCGCCCACCGTGGCCCAACCCGCCCGGATCGGCAAGAAATGAGCTGAACCACGGAGTGACACGAAACGTGAACTTCACGTGTGCTCACTGCACGGGATCACACGCTCACCCGGGGGCAGGTCCCTTAAGCTGCTGCTCATGAGCGTTCCGGCACGGCGACCCGCTGTGCTCGGCGCCACCCGGGGTGCGTTGCTCGCCGTGAGCGCGGCGGCACTTTCCGTCACCGCGCACCGGCTCGCCGACGGCGGCCTGCCCGACCCGGCGATGACGCTGCTGCTCACCGGCCTGTTCGGCTGGACGGCCACCGCGCTGACCCGCAAGGCCCGCGGCCCGCTCGCCACGATCACCCTGCTCGGGGCCGCCCAGCTGGTGATGCACCTGCTGCTCACCACGCTGGCCGGGCACCACGACATGTACTCGTCGCCGGATCGGACCGGGGCCGCGATGATCGCCGCGCACGCGGTCGCGACCCTGCTCACCGCGCTCCTGCTCGCCCGCGCGGACGCGACGCTGCTCACGGTGCTGGCCGTGCTGCGCGCGATCCTGCCGCGGCTGCTCACCCCGCTGCCGGTCCCGGCCGCGGCACCCGCGCTCGTCCCCGCCCGCGAGAGCGGGCCGGACCACCTCGTCGGCGTCGACCTGCGCCGGATCCACGGGCGGCGCGGCCCGCCGGCGCACTCCTGAAACCCAGCTTTTCCCCGACACAGCGGACCCCCGAGTCCGCTGCCCCTTACTGAGTTCATCAGGAGTGAACCCATGTCCCAGCACGTCTTCAAGCGCGCCGGTTTCCTCGCCGCCACCGTCGGTGCCGCCGGTCTCCTCGGCGCGGGCGTCGCGTCCGCGCACGTCACCGCCAACGTCTACGGCCCGCAGCCCACGAAGGGCGGCTACGCGGCGATCGTCTTCCGCGTGCCGAGCGAGGAGAAGGACCCCGTCAAGACCACGAAGGTCGTCGTCGACTTCAAGGCGGACTACGGCATCGGCTCGGTGCGGACGAAGCCGCTCCCCGGCTGGACCGCCGAGGTCACCAAGTCGAAGCTGCCGGCCCCGATCACCAAGGACAACGGCACGCAGGTCACCGAAGCCGTCACCGCGGTGACGTGGACCGCGCAGCCGGGCAGCGAGCTCAAGGCGACCGACTACCAGGAGTTCTCGGTCTCCTTCGGCCCGCTGCCGACCAACGTCGACCAGGTGGAGTTCCCGGCGCACCAGACCTACAGCGACGGCAAGGTCGTCGACTGGAACCAGCCGACCCCGGCCGGTGGCGAGGAGCCGGAGCACCCGGCGCCGACCGTCAAGCTGGCTGCGAAGGCCGAAGGCGACGGCGACCACGCCGCGATGGGCGCGAACACCGCCTCGACCACCGGGGAGCAGACTGAAGCTGCGGCGACGTCGGACAGCACGGCCCGCTGGCTCGGCGGGGCGGGCCTGCTCGTCGGAGCCGTCGGCCTCGGCGTCGGGGCCGGTGCGACCATCCGGGCCCGCAAGGCCACGGCCAAGTCGGGAGGCAACAGCTAAATGCGGAAGGCGCTCGTCGCGCTGGCGTTGACGGTGGTGGCCGTGCTCGGCACGGCCACCCCGGCGCTGGCGCACAACGTGCTGATCTCCTCGGACCCGGCGAACGGCTCGTCCGTGGCCGCCGGCCCGCAGAAGATCAGCCTGACGTTCGACCAGTACGTGCAGGGCGCGGACGTCAACCAGATCGCGGTGACCGGACCCGGCGGCGGCCAGTGGGCCGAGGGGCCGATCAGCGTGGTGAACAACGTCATCAGCGCGCCGCTGCGGCCGCTCGGCCCGGCGGGGAAGTACACCGTCGGCTACCGGGTGCTGTCCGCGGACGGCCACCCGGTGACCGGTGAGCTCACCTTCACCCTGACGGCGGCGGGCACCGGCACGCCGGCGACCGTCGACGCGGCCCGCTCGCCGGGCAGCGCGTCCTCGGCGTCCCCGCAGCAGTCGTCGTCGACCGGGGTGCCGATCTGGGTCTGGATCGCCGGCGCCGTCGTGCTGCTGGCCATCGGGCTGACCGTCGCACTGCGCTCGGGCGGCAAGATCGAAGAGAAGAACTGATGACGCAGGCCGAGACCACCACGAACGTCCGCTATTCGACGCTGCTGTGCGTCGTGACGGCGGGCCTGCTCGGCGCCCTCATCGGCGTCGCGCTCACCGCCACCGCGCCGGTCCCCGGCGTGGTGCAGCCCGACGCGGTGGTCTCGGCCGGCATCCCGGTCGTGCGGGTCCTGCTCGACCTCGCCGCGGTCACGACCATCGGGCTCGCGCTGCTGTCCGTGCTCGTCGGCTACGACCGGCCGAAGCTCACCGAGCCGATCATGCGGCTGGCCCGCCCGGCCGGCGTCGCGGCCGCGCTCGTCTGGGCCACGACCGCGGTCGTCGCGCTGATCCTGCAGACCGCGGAGTACAAGCCGGGCTCGTCGACGCTCTCGCCGTCGGACATCGGGCAGTACATCGCCGACGTCGGTGCCGGGAAGGCGCTCGTCATCGTCGCCGTGCTCGCGCTCGCCCACGCCGGGATCGGCGCGCTGGCGCTGCGGTTCGGCGAGAAGGTGCCCGCGGAGGTGCGCGTCGGGCTCGGCCTGTTCGCGCTGCTGCCGCTGCCGGTCACCGGGCACGCGTCGAACTGGAACTACCACGACTACACGATGATCTCGATGGAGCTGCACGTCATGAGCGCCGTCGCCTGGACCGGCGGCCTCGGCGCGATGGCCGTGCTCCTGGTGGCGAACCGGACGCTGCTGGCGCACGCGCTGCCGCGGTTCTCGAAGCTCGCGACGCTCTGCCTGGTCATCTCGGCGGCGACCGGCCTGTTCAACGGGCTGGTCGAGGTCTCGCTCAACCCGACGATCGGGTTCTGGGCGGCGATCTTCACGACGCCGTACGGGCAGTTGCTCATCCTGAAGGCGCTGTGCACCGGCGTCATCGCGCTGCTGGGCGCGAACGTCCGCTGGCGGCTGCTGCCGCGGATCGTCCGGCACCAGCGGACCGCGCTCGCCGCGTGGGCGACGCTGGAGCTGACCGTGATGGGGCTGGCCTTCGGGTTCGCCGTCGTGCTGACGCGGGCGCCGGTCGTCGCGTCCTGAAAGCCCTTCCCTGCTGGTAGAACCGGCGCGGAGTCACGGCGAGTAGCTGCAACTTGCGCATTGGGATGACGGGTAGACCATTGGGGGCGACCCGTTGGGCCGAACTTTCTACCCTGAGCGGACGGCATTTCCGAAGCGACGAACGGTCATTTGCAGTCGGCGAATGCACGTGCAGACTGTGGCCCCGGTCACATGAAGTGACAGATGCCGGTCAGCGGTAACGCGTCCAGCGCACGTCCGTCCGGCCGCTGCGGAGGTCGGCCAACCGGCGGAACAGCTCGGGCCGGACCTGCGGCCGGCTGCGCAGGATCGGCAGCACGCTCGTCGTCAGCTTCAGCTCGCGGATGCCGCGGAGCACCGCGAACCCGGACCACGACGTCACGTCGAAGCCGTAGGCCGCGGCGAACGTCCGGTAGTGCACCGGCGGGTCACCGAACCGCTCGCGGCCGACCGCCAGCGGCGTCAGGTCCCACTCCGGCGGGCCGACGCACGACGAATCGAAGTCGCAGAGCACCGGGCCGTCCGGGCCGGGGATGACGTTGCCGGGGTACGCGTCGCCGTGGACCAGGCCCCTGGCCAGCGGGAAGTCCAGCCCGGCCAGCCGGTCTTCGAGCTCGGCGCAGCGCTCGAGCAGGAACTCGCGGTCGGCGTCGCCGAGCTCTTCGGCGTCGGAAACCCGGGCCCGCACCGCGGCGAACGGCGCCCACTCGGCGAGGCCGTCGGGCGCGGGCAGCGCGTGCACCTGGCGCAGCAGCCGGGCCAGGTCGGTGGCCGTCGCCGGACGGCCGATGCTCGGCACCTGGTGCCACGCGGTCACCAGGTGCCCGCCCACTTCCAGGGGCTGCTCGACGCCGTCGAGGAGCCGGATCGCGGGGACGCCGTGGCGTTCGAAGTGCCGGGCCACGCGCACCACGGTCCCGACGCGGTGCCGCAGCCGCGTGGAACCGACGATCCGGATCACGAGCGGGGCGGTGACCAGCGCGTACACCGCGTTGTTGGTGAACCGCAGCAGCCGCGCGCCCGCCGGGTCGACCCCGAGCAGGGCGCACGTCTCCGCCAGCACGCCGCGCAGCTTCCCGGCTGTGAACCGGCCGGCCAAGGCTGCCCCGGTGTCCCCGCCGCCCCCGGTGTTATGCGGCGTAGAAAGCGTGGAGGCGATCGGCGAGGTCACGTGCGTCGGCGTTGTTGCGGCGGCGCTCCGCCTCTTCCTGCAGCGGCCGCATCCGGTCCTTGACCCGCTCGGACTTGATGCCCTCGGCGCAGTCGATGGCCTTGCCTCCGACCTTGGCGCCGTGGTCGAGGTCGCCGTCGAGCAGGTGGTTGGTGGCCAGCGCGCTCAGCATGAACGTCTTGGACCGGGCCATTTCGTCGTCGTAGGAGTCGACGGCCCTGGTCAGCGCCGGGATCGCGTACTTGGTGTGCTCGGCGTTCTTCTGCGCGAGGACCGTGTGGACGGTGCCGACCATGGCGTAGACGTCGGTCTCGGTGAAGAACTTCACCCAGGACTCGGCCTCGGCCAGGTTGGCGCGCTCGAACTCGTCCTTGCTCCGGCCGAGCAGCTTCACCGCCTGCTCTTCGTTGCCCATCATCGCGTAGGCCCACGCCTCGTTCGCGCACAGCACGGAGACCGCCAGCTCGGAACCGCTTTCCTGAGCTGCGATCTGGCCCAGCTGGAACAGCTTCAGCGCGTCGTTCGGGGCGTCCTGGTGCAGGTAGACGCGGCCCATGCGGTAGAGGACGTTGGCCACCAGCGGGTGGTTCTCGCCCTGCTTGGCCAGGTCCAGCGCGTTCGCGAAGTGCCCGCGGGCGGAGTCCATCAGGCCGGTGTCGAAGGAGGTCCAGCCGGCCAGCGAGTGGAGGTCGGCGAGGGCCACGTACAGGCGGTTCTTGACGATTTCCGTGCCGTGCGCCTCGAGCATCTGCTGTCCCCAGGACAGCTGCGCCACGACGGCATCGCGGCAGAACCCGCCGCCGTACTGGTAGTCCAGCGCCCGGAGCGCGCGGGTCGCGGCTTCCACCTGGCGCACGTCGGTCATGCCGATGCGACCGGGCGCCGGCGTGCGCGCCGGTCCCGCCGACCAGGTGCCCGATTCCGGACCGAACACCGCCGCACCCATCGTGACCTGGGCGGCGTGCGCGAGGAACCTCCGTCGCTTCACGGACTCGTCCTCCTCAGCCTGCTGGCCGTCGGCGGAGCCGACGACGCGTATCGCCGTGGCCTCGTCGTAGGCGAGGCCCATGTACCCCCGCGGGACACCGAGGCCGTCGGCGATGCGCGTGAGCACGTCGTAGGCCATGACCTGGCGACCCTTGAGGATCTCGGACACCTCGGACTGGGACTGTCCGGTCATCGCGGCGATCTGGCGCTGCGAGACACCGTGCTTGCGCAAGAGGCGGTAGACGCCGCTGATCTCTCGCGTCGCGAGAGCAGCTCTCATCTCGGGCTGCTCCCACGCGTCAGCGGGAACCGCGTGGCTCTGCCGGGCTTCGGCACTGCCACCGTTACTGGCGTCCATCGCGCCCCCTCCACTGTCCGGTCGGGCGTCTGTGAAACAGCGTAGGCAAACCTGGTGAACCGTGTGAACTGCCGAACTGGCGCCCTGATCGGTCCGGGCGAAGTCCGTTGACCGCTTACCGTGGAACCGAGTCCGGTCACCGCTATGACGCCATTTCGACCTTCTATCGCAGCCGGTTGCACCTCACTGTAGTTGTCAGATCTCCGTCACCGCCCGGACACCGGCAGCGATCACGGAGAGCTACGAAAACCGCAGCGTTGTGACAAAGAGATGTTGCAGAAGGCATCTTCGAAGGACTTTCGACAGAGCGGAGAAGGGCGTGGAGTTCGTGGACTCGTTCGCAGGAGGACATGCCGGCACGGCCACCCGCGCCGTGCGGCCGGCGGTCGCGACGGTCTCTCCCGTCTCCGCCGTCCGTCCCGTCACCCCGGCCGCCGCGGTGGACCCCCGCACCGCGAGCGTCCGCCACTACGAGGGCGGTCAGCTCGTGTGGCGGGTGCAGTGCGGCGACCTGATCAGCCGGGAACGCGCGGTGACGGTGTTCGTCGAAGACAACCAGGTGGTACTGGTCTCGCCCCCCGGCGAGACCGCGCGGCTGACGTCCGGCCAGCTCGGCCAGCTGCGCGCCGCGCTCAACGAAGCCGCCAAGATGGCGGAAAGGTAACGGTGAGCTGACATGGATCAGGTACTCGGGCAGGTCCTCCGCAACGCGGTCTGGGAGCGCCTCGACATGCTGACCGACCTGGCGAACCGCGCCGACGCCCAGTCGCTCGTCTCGGTCGCGCGCTCCGAACTGCCCCGCTTGACGGAGGCGTGGCGCGCGATGCTGAAGATGCACGAGCCCGACGAGCGCGGCGACTGCCCGACCTGCTCGACCCGGTGGCACCGCTGCAAGGCGCCGTGCTCGGTCTGGCAGGTCGCGCACGAACACCTGGTGGCCGGCGGGCTCGCGCCGCAGCAGCAGGCGCCGTCCGACCGGCGGCTGCAGGGCCGCCGCAAGAGCCCGGTCCCGGTCCACCCGGCCCCCACCGCGGCGGAGACCACCGGTCGCCACGCGCTCGTGAACCCGCGCCGAGCGGTCACCGCCTGACCCCGTCAAGTGAAGTCCGCGTGAGGACCCGCATCTTTCCTAGGGAAAGTGACGTCCTCCCCGACCGGAAGCGCAACTTTCCTGGAGAAAGTGGCGTCCTCCCCCCTGATCCGGCGAGCGCGGCCGGCCGATCGCCCCATCGGACCCGCGCCGGTACTCGCCCCGGCCGAGGGCTGTTTCGCCCGCACCCCCGAGCAGCGCGAACCAGCCCTCGGCCATCATCCCGAACCGTTCCGCGATTAATCGAAAAAATTCCGCGTTAGCCCTAGCCGGAGCGGTAATCGCCCGCTAGATTGATCATCAAGCCCCGGTATGGACCACTGGTTCGACCGTGGCGATCCGCCCTCCCGGGCGGTCCCTGAATTCCGCGGGCCGGTGCCGTTGCACTCCCCTCCCCCGACCGGCACCGGCCCGCGGTTCCAAAGCTCTCAGCGAACCGCCTTCACGCGCAGCACGAGCACCGCGGCCAGCAGCGTCGCGACGGCCGAAGCCGCGAACAGGCCCGGGTAGCCGCCGAGGTAGGACAGCACCAGCGGCGTCACCAGCGGAGCGACCACCTGCGGCAGCGAGTTCGCGATGTTGATGACGCCCAGGTCCTTCGCGCGGTCCTGCGCCGTCGGCAGCACCTGCGTCAGCATCGCCAAGGCGACCGCCATGTACGCGCCGAACCCGACCCCCAGCAGCGGGGACGCGGCGAGCGCCACCGGCCAGCTCTGCCACAGCACGAGCAGCAAAGCGGCCAGCGCCATCACGCCGGAGGCCGCCAGGACGTACGGCTTGCGCCGTCCGGACCTGTCGGAGAAGTGGCCGGCGAGCACGGCACCGATCACGAGCGCGACGCCGTAGAGCGCCATCATGATGAGCAGCCCGGTGTCCGGGTCCGGGTAGTGCACCGCGTCCTTGAGGAAGAACAGCAGGTACAGCGTCCCGAACGCGTTGCCGAGGTTGATCATGAAGTGGCACGACCAGGCCCACGCGAAATCCGGGTGCCGCCGCGGCGAGACCCAGAGGTTGCGGAGGACCTCGCCGGCTTTCGACGACGGCCGGAACTCGACCGGCAGGCGCGCGTCCGGCGTCCGCAGCACGAAGAACGCGGCGCCCACCAGGACGATCCCCGCACAGGCCGCGTACGCCAGCGGCAGGCCGGCGATCCCGAGCATCACGACCACCACGACCGCGCCCAGCACGGTGCCGAGCATCTGCGCGATGCCGACCAGCCCGCCGACCTGCGCGCGCTGACCGACCGGCACGCGGTCGGCGATGGCGGACATCAGGGTGGCGAGCATGCCGTTCAGCCCGGCCTGCACCAGGCACCAGCCGGTGATCATCAGCGCGACGTCCGGCGCGAACGCCAGCACCAGCAACCCGACGGCGGCGACCGCGGCCCCGATCACCGTCCACGGGTGACGGCGGCCGAACCGCGAAGTCGTCCGGTCCGACAGCAGCCCGACCGCCGGGTTGACGACCAGCGCCACGATCGCGCCGACACCCATCACCAGTCCGAGCACGAACTCCTTGTTCACCTGGTCGAGCAGCTCGGCCTGCTGCGGCAGCAGCACCTGGATCGGCGCGTAGATCCCCAGCCAGAGCGCGATGTTCGCGAAGAAGAGCAGGCTCATCCAGCCGGGCCGCACCCGCACGACGGGTTCGGCGAGCGCCTCCGGGACGGCTCTGGTCGTTTCACTCATGGCGCACCAGCTTCCGGTACCAGTGGAACGAGTCCTTCGGCGTCCGCCGCAGGGTCTCGTAGTCGACGTGCACCAGGCCGAAGCGCGGCGCGTAGCCCTTGGACCATTCGAAGTTGTCCAGCAGGGACCAGCAGAAGTAGCCGCGGACGTCGACGCCGGCGTCCATCGCCTCGCGCAGCGCGACCAGGTGGCTGTGCAGGAAGTCGATGCGCTCAGGATCGTGCACCGCGCCGTCTTCGGCGACCTCGTCGGCGAAACTGCACCCGTTCTCGGTGATATGGATCGGCGGCAGCTTGTCGCGGTAGCGCGCGTGGAAGCCGAGCAGCAGCTCGCGCAGGGCGTGCGGGACGATCGGCGAGTCGTTCGTCGTCATCGGGTAGCCCTCGATCGGGCGAAGGTCGAACGGCAGCGGGTTCCCCGGACTGGGCTTCGCGACCCCCTGTGGCTCGTAGTAGTTGACGCCGTAGAAGTCGAGCGGCTGCGCGATCGTCGACAGGTCGTCGGCGAACCCGGCGGGCAGGTGCGGGTGCAGCTGCTCGGGATAGGTACCGAGCAGCACGGGATCCGCGTAGAGCCGGTTGATGAGCGCGTCGAGCCACTCGGCGGCGTCGCGGTCGCTTTCGTCGGCGGGCCAGACGGGCGAGTGGTTGTTGGCGGTCCCGATGTTCGTCGCCCCGGCCGCCCGCAGCGCCTGGACGGCGAGGCCGTGGGCGAGGTTCTGGTGGTGCGCGGTCGGAATGGCGTCGAGGAGGAGGGTCTGCCCGGGCGCGTACTCCCCGATGGCGTAGCCGTAGATCGACATGACCATGGGCTCGTTGAGCGGAATCCACAGTTTCACCCGATCGGCGAAGCGCTCGCCGAGGATGCGGGCGTACTCGGCGAAGCGCTCAGCGGTGTCCCGGGAGAGCCAGCCACCGTCGTCTTCGATCGCCTGCGGCGTGTCCCAGTGGTAAAGCGTGACGGCGGGCGCGATCCCCGCCTCGCACAAGGCGTCCAGGAGCTTGTCGTAGAAGCCGAGCCCCTCGGCGTTGGGCGCGCCTTTCCCGTCGGGCTGGATGCGCGGCCAGGCGATGGACATCCGGTACGCGCCTACCCCGAGTTCCGCCATCAGCGCGATGTCTTCGGGGTAGCGGTGGTAGTGGTCGGCGGCTACGTTTGCGGTCTCACCGCGGGCGATCTTGCCCTCGGTCGCGGTGAAAGTGTCCCAGATGGACGGTCCGCGCCCACCTTCGCTGGTGGCGCCCTCGATCTGGAACGCCGAGGTCGAAACGCCCCAGAGGAAGTCGGGCGGGAAGTTCGGGTTCTGCACCGGCTGCTGACCCCTTCGTCAGGACACCCGTACGGGTGAACATGAAAAGTTCTCATATACTAGGTCTTCACTCGTCCGTGGGGAACCCCGTCGGCACGATAAAGTCCCAGATCAGACGAGGAGGAGCGCCGTGTCCGACATCCAGGCCGCGAAGGTGCCGGCAGAAGCCACTCCCTTGCGCCGCCAGCCGGTTCAGCAACGCAGCGCCAAGCGCGTCGAGCAGATGCTCGACGCGAGCGCGGCGTTGATCGACGAGCTCGGTTACGACGCGCTGACGACCACCCTGATCGCCAAGCGCGCGGGTGTCGCCGTGGGGTCGCTGTACCAGTTCTTCCCGGACAAGCGCGCCGTGGTGCAAGCGCTTACCGCCCGCAACCTGGAGAGGTTCGTGGGCGCGGTGAACGAGCGCCTGAAGCAGCTCGGCCCGGAACACTGGTGGGACGTCGTCGACTCGATCCTCGACATCTACCTCGAGATGCACCGCTCGGTCCCCGGGTTTTCGAAGGTCCACTTCGGCGACATCATCGACCGTCAGCTGCTGGACGAAACCCGCGACAACAACGCGGTGATCGTGGATTCGCTGACGGACCTGGTGGCCACGCAGGTCGACCGCCCGGTGGAGGACCTGCGGTTCGCGATCGGCATCGCCAACGAGGTGGCGGACGCGCTGCTGAAGCTGGCGTTCCGGAAGGAGCCGAGAGGGGACGAGAAGATCGTCGCCGAGGCGAAGTACGTGGTGAAGGGGTACTTGGCGGCCCGGTTCGGGGAACAGTCGTAGTTGTCCACAGAAGTTGTCCACAGGTATGCACAGCTGTGGACAACCCTGTGGTTCGGGGCGGGTTCGTCGGTGGGCGCCGATAGACTGGAAGCGGGGGTTCCCCCAGGGAAGGGCGGGCCGCGCGCGGGGCGGTTGTGCGGGACGCAGATTGGCCGGACCACCTTCTCACTGGGGCTAACGCCGGGGGCAGCACGTCGCGCAGGTCAGGCACAGTTGCGTGGGTCAGGCACCGTCGCGTGGGTCTTGAATGAGTCATTCAGGACCTCCGACGACCTGAATGAGTCATTCAAGACACCGGCGAAGCCGCCGGGCGAGCAGGCGCGGCTTTGCTGGCAGATCACCCGTCCGGGAGTCGGGACAACACAGCGATCGCGCCGTGAGTCAGGTGTTCCGCCGCACGGACGCCGCACGCCGGGTCAGCCGAAGTTCTGGTGCTCCCCGCGGTAAGTCGGGACCGTGCGCTCGACCCGGTCGCCCTGCACCAGGTGGTAGTGCGTGAACCGCTCCGCCAGCTCGCCCGCCTTCGCGTGGCGCAGCCAGACCCGGTCGCCCAGCTGCAGTGACCGCGCGGCGCGGCCGGTCACCGGGGTCTGGACCTCGCCCGCGCCCTCGAAGCCCAGCAGCTTCAGGCCCGTCGGCAGGTACGGCTGCGGGACGCGCGAAGCGCCCGCCGGTCCCGAAGCGATGTAGCCGCCCGAAAACAGGGTGGCGATGGTGCGGGTCGGGCGGCGGACCACCGGCAGGGCGAACAACGCCGCCGGGCGGGGGGTGAAGCGGGAGTAGCCGTCGAACAGTGTCGGGCCGATCAGGCCCGAGCCCGCCGCGATCTCCGTGACGACCGCGTCCGCGCCCGTCGACTCGATGCTGCCCGTGCCGCCGCCGTTGACGAACTCCAACGACGTCACTGCCTGGACCGCGCGGACCGCTTCGCCGCGGCGGCGGTTCAGCTCGGCCGCCGACCTGCGCTGCATCCAGCGGATCACCGCTCGGTTGAGGCGGGCGCCCGCCGCGTCGCCGAGGCCGGCGATCTGGCCTTCGTACGCCATCACGCCGACCAGGCGGAAGCCCGGGCGGGCGAGGATCTGGCGGGCCAGCGTCGACGCCTGCTTCGGGGTGAACACCGGCGAGCGGCGCGTGCCGACGTGGACGCCCGGTACCGGGCGCCAGGACGCGTCCAGCTCCAGGCACACGCGGATTTCCGGGTGGCCGTGGCCGAGGGCGGCGTCGACCAGGTCCAGGTGCTCCGGCGAGTCGACCATGATCGCGATCGCCGCGCGCGCGGGCTCCGACGCGGCCAGGCGGCGGAGGGCTTCGTGGTCGGCCGTCGGATAGGCGACGACGATGTCATCGGTCGTGCCCTGCTCGACGTGCCAGACGGCTTCGGCGAGCGAGTAGCACATCAGGCCTTCGAAGCCCGGCATCGCGAGCACGCGCTCAAGCAGCGCCCGGCAGCGGACCGACTTGCTGACCACGCGGATCGCCTTGCCCGCCGCGCGGCGGCGGAGGTCGTCGGCGTTCGCGTCGAAGGCCGCCAAGTCGACGACGGCCAAGGGCGGGTCGAGGTCCTTGGTCGCCAAGTCGTACACCGTCGCACTGGTCACGAGGTCTAAAGTACGACACGAAGGCTTGAAACGCGAATACTATTCACTTACTGTTTCGGGCACTCGACCGATGGAGGGCGCGCGGATGACCCGGTGGACCAACTGGGCGGGCACGGCGTCCGCCTCGCCGCGGCACGTTCACCAGCCGCGCAGCGTGGCCGAGATCGTGGCGGCCGTCGAAGCCGTCGCCGCGGCCGGCCGGACCGTGCGCCCGTGGGGCAGCGGGCACTCCTTCACCGCGATCGCCGTCGCCGACTCCGACGCCCTCGACCTGCGCTACTGGACCGGCATCGAACGGGCCGACCTCGAAACCGGGCTCGTCACCGTCCGCTCCGGCACCACGATCAAGCAGCTCAACGCCGCCCTCGACGCGCTCGGGCTGGCCATGACCAACCTCGGTGACATCGACGCGCAGACCATCGCCGGCGCGATTTCCACCGGCACCCACGGCACCGGCGCGAAGCTCGGCGGCATCGCCACCCAGATCGCCGCGCTCGAACTCGTCCTCGCCGACGGCTCGGTCGCCACCTGTTCGGCTGACGAAAAGCCCGACCTCTTCGCCGCCGCCCGCGTGGGCCTCGGCGCGCTCGGCGTCATCACCACCGTCACGCTCCAGTGCGAACCGTCGTTCGTGCTGCGCGCGCAGGAACGGCCGGAGCCGCTGGAGCAGGTCCTCGAGGGCTTCCACGACTTCGCCGACGAGAACGAGCACTTCGAGTTCTACTGGTTCCCGTACGGCAAGAACGCGCTGGTCAAGCGGAACAACCGGACTGAGACGGCCGAGCCGCTGAGCAAGGTCCGCGAGTTCGTCGACTACCAGATCATGGAGAACGTCGCCTTCGGCGGACTCTGCCGGACCGGGCGGCTGATGCCGCGGCTGGTGCGGCCGCTGAACAACTTCGCGTCGAACATGCTCTCCGCGCGCGAGTACAGCGACACCTCCCACCGCGTCTTCGTCACCGCGCGCAACGTCCGCTTCACCGAAACGGAATACGCTGTTCCACGTGAATCAGTGCTCGACGTGCTCGCCGAGCTACGGGCGGTAGTGCCGAAGCTGAAGGACCCCGTGATGTTCCCGGTCGAGGTGCGGGTCGCCGCGGCCGACGACATCTGGCTGTCGACCGCGCAGGGCCGCGACTCCGCCTACATCGCGATCCACCAGTTCGTCGGCATGCCGTACCGCGAGTACTTCAGCGCGTTCGAGAAGATCGCCGGCGCGGTCGGCGGCCGCCCACACTGGGGCAAGATGCACGACCTCGACGCCGGCGTCCTCCGCACGCGCTACCCGCACTTCGACGACTTCCTGCGCGTGCGCAAGGAAACCGACCCGAACCGCGTCTTCACGAACACCTACCTGGACCGGGTGCTGGGCTCGGCCTAGAAGAGCGCCGACACCGATTCGCCGTTGTGGATCCGGCGGATCGCCTCGGCCATCGCCGGGGCGATCGAGAGGATCTTCAGCTTCTCGGTGCGTTCCTCTTCGGGCACCGGGACCGTGTTGGTGCAGACGATCTCCAGCACCTCCGGCCGGCCGCCGATGCGCTCGATGGCCTTCGCCGCGAACAGGCCGTGCGTGCAGGCGACGCGGATCGACCGCGGCTTCAGCTCGGCCAGCTTGTCGAGCAGCTCCAGCACGGTGCTGCCCTTGGCGATCTCGTCGTCGAGCACGATGACGTCGCGGCCGGTGATCTCGCCGATGACCGACGAGATCTGGACGCGGTCGTCCGGGAAGCGCTCCTTCGCGCCGGCCGCGACCTGGACGCCAAGGAGCCGCGCGAAGTGCGACGCCTCCTTCGCGTTCCCCAGATCGGGTGAGACGACCGTGGTCCGCGAGAGGTCGTACTGCCGGAAGTGCTTCGCCAGCTCCTGCAGCGCGTGCAGGTGGTCGACCGGGACGCTGAAGAAGCCGTGCACCTGCGGCGAATGCAGGGTCATCGCCAGCACGCGGCTCGCTCCCGCCGTCACCAGCAGGTCGGCGACCAGGCGCCCGCCGATGGAGATGCGCGGCGCGTCCTTCTTGTCCGAGCGCGCGTACGAGTAGTGCGGCATCACGGCGGTGATCCGCGACGCCGACGCGCCACGCGCCGCGTCGAGCATCAGCAGCAGCTCGACCAGGTGCTCCTGCACCGGCTTGACCAGCGGCTGGATGATGAAGACGTCCCGTTCGCGGCAGTTGGCCTGCAGCTGCACCTCGAGGCAGTCGTTCGCGAACCGCCGGACCTCGGCGGGCCGCAGCGGGACGCCGAGGTGGGCGCAGATCTCTTCGGCCAGTTCGGGGTGCGCGCTGCCGCTGAAAACGGCGATCTCTCGCGAAGCTTCGTTGATCACAGCGCGGCGATCGCTTCGCCGATCGCGACCTCACCTGAGATCAGCGTCAGGGTGCGTCGCGCGGTCTCGGGCGCGTCGAGCAGGGCGACGAGCACCGCGGCGACGTCGTCACGCGGGATCGGGCCGCGGTCGGTCCGCTCGGCGAGCAGCACCAGGCCGGTGCCCGGGTCGTCGGTGAGCGCGCCCGGCCGGAGGATCGTCCAATCGAGGTCGCGGGCCTTGAGGTCGTCTTCCGCCGCGCGCTTGGCGCGCAGGTAGTGCCGGAATTCCTCGGTGACGTCGGGGTTCTCCGGGTTGTCGGCACCGATCGAGCCCACCTGGATGTGGCGGCGGACCCCGGCGCGCTCGGCCGCCTCGGCGAACAACGCCGCCGCGCCCCGATCCACAGTGTCCTTGCGGGCGGTGCCGCTGCCCGGGCCCGCGCCAGCGGAGAACACCGCGGCGTCGGCGCCCTTCAGGACCTCGGCGACGGCGTCCACATCGGAATTCTCCAGGTCCAGGACGACGGCCTGGGCGCCGGCGGCTTCGAGGTCCGCCGCGTGGGCGGGATTCCGGATGATCCCGACCCCTTCGTCACCGCGCGCGGCGAGCAGCCGCTCCAGCCGCAGCGCGATCTGACCGTGTCCACCAGCAATGACGACTCGCATGGAGCCGAGACTAGTGCGAAGCGGGCGCCTCTGCGGTCCGGAGCAGGTGGTCGTAGACCAGCTCGTTCACCAGGCGGGAGACCGGGTCTTCGGCGAGCAGGACGCGCTCGGTGCGGCCCTCGAGGTCGAGGTCGACGACCGCGTTCGGGTCGGCGGTCACGACGGCGAGGCCGTACGCGCGGGCGCGCGGGAGACAGTTGCCGACGTAGTCCTCGGTGAGGACGGCCGGTGACGGGAGCACCATCGCGGCCTCGCCGTAGCGGGCGAACGGAACCGCGGAGGCCATCGCGGTGCGCCAGTGGCGCGCGACGGCCAGGACGCCGACGATCTCGGCGGCCGGGGCGGGGGCGGTTCCGGCCAGCTCCGGCCAGGTCCAGGTGTCGACGGTGGCTCGGTCGGCCACCGGGCCGGCACCCATCGCGATGCGCTCGGCGTGCACGTCGGTGCGGAGCTTGGCGACCACGCAGACCTTGCGGCCCAGGATCGTGATCTCGGGAAGGACGACGCCGTTCCAGCCCAGCTGGGCCGCGGCGGCCGTGGCGAGTTCGTCGACGCCCGCGGGGAGCTCGATCGGCGGCACCACGCGGCTCGGCATCGACCGGCTGCGCTTCGCGCCACCGGCGACCGTCGAGCGCTCGGTGTTCTGAGGTGTAGCCGCCACGAGTCCGCCTCCTTCTTACCTGCACCGCTTCGTGACCGGTGAAAACCGGCACCTCACTTGTCTAACAGCGCGGCGGCGCGGCGTCGCCGGGTAAGGCGCGTGGCTGCGATCGGCGGCGCTCAGCGGTCGATGACCGGTCGGTAGGCGGTCATCCGACTTCGGTCGAACGGTGCGGCCAACCGAGTGATCGCGAGGTGAGTGGCACTACCGTCCGCCCGCGACCGACTACCCGGGGCAGCACACCCCCACCCGGCCCGACTAGCCCATTCGGCGCAACCACGCCAAAATCCACAGTGGACGCAGGGCGCTGAGCTGCGGTTGTCCGCCATCACCCTCGTGGCGGTGAGCTACGCCGCAGCGGTGACGGGCGCCCGCGACTAAAGTTACCGATCAGTCACTTAGTCGTCACCGTGGAGGACCGATGCGCTCCCCGAAGGACTTCTTCGCCCCGCTCGCCCTGGGCGCGCCCGCTCCCGTGCGCGAGATCCCGGTGACGCCGTCCCGGATGATCCACTTCTTCGACCCCGGCAACGAGAAGATGGCCGCGAAGGTGCCGGACATCGCGAAGAAGGTCGACGTCCTGCTCGGCAACCTCGAGGACGCCGTCCGCGCCGACCGCAAGGAGGCCGCGCGCGCCGGCCTGGTGTCGATCGCCAAGGCGAACGACTTCGGCAGGACGCAGCTGTGGACGCGGGTCAACAGCCTGGACTCGCCGTGGGTCCTCGACGACCTGGTCACGCTCGTCACCGAAATCGGCGACAAGCTCGACGTGATCATGGTCCCGAAGGTCGAAGGCGCGCAGGACATCCACTACGTCGACCGGCTGCTGGCCCAGCTCGAAGCCCGCGCCGGCCTGACGAAGCCGTTGCTGGTGCACGCGATCCTCGAGACAGCGAGCGGCGTGGCCAATGTGGAGGAGATCGCCGGCGCGAGCCCGCGCATGCAGGGCATCTCGCTCGGCCCGGCCGACCTGGCCGCGAGCCGCCGGATGAAGACGACCCGCGTCGGCGGCGGCCACCCGGGCTATCTGGTGCGGACCGACCCGACCGGCGACGACCTCACCACCGGCCGGACGACCTACCAGCAGGACCTCTGGCACTACACGGTGGCGCGGATGGTCGACGCCTGCGCGATGCACGGGATCCTGCCGTACTACGGGCCCTTCGGGGACATCCGCGACGTCGTCGCCTGCGAAGACCAGTTCCGCAACGCGTTCCTGCTCGGCTGCGTCGGCGCGTGGAGCCTGCACCCGGTGCAGATCGACATCGCGAAGAAGGTGTTCTCGCCTTCGCCGTCCGATGTGGCCTGGGCGCGGCGCGTCATCGCGGAGATGGGCGACGGCACGGGCGCGGTGATGATCGACGGGAAGATGCAGGACGACGCGTCGGTGAAGCAGTGCCGCGTGGTCGCCGAACTGGCCGACGCCCTCGCGGCGGACGACCCCGAACTCGCCGCGGCGTACGACGCGGCCACCAAGGAGATCCTCGGATGACCACGCCCCGACGTTCCGTCCTCTACATGCCCGGCGCGAACGAAAGAGCGCTGGAGAAGGCCAAGTCCGTCCCGGCCGACGCGCTGATCCTCGACCTCGAGGACGCCGTCTCCCCCGACGCCAAGGAAGCCGCGCGCGAACGCGTCTGCGCGGCGGTGGGCAACTACGGCGAGCGCGAGGTGACGATCCGGGTCAACGGCCTGGACACCGAGTGGCACGACGCCGACCTGCGCGCGGCCGCCGCGGCGGGCCCGGCGGCGGTCGTCGTCCCGAAGGTGAACTCGGCGGCCGAGGTGCACAACATCGAGCGCGCGCTGGAACTCGGCGGGGCGCCGGACCACACGAAGATCTGGGCGATGGTCGAGACCCCGGTCGCGATGCTGCACGCGGAGGAGATCGCGGCGGCGTCCGAGCGGCTGACCGTGCTGGTGATGGGCACGAACGACCTGGCCAAGGAACTGCACGCGGAGTTCGTCCCGGGCCGCGGGCCGCTGCTGGGCGGGCTCTCGCTGTGCCTGCTGGCCGCGCGGGCGACCGGTCGCGTCATCCTCGACGGCGTCTACAACGACGTGAAGGACCTTCCCGGGTTCGAAGCGGAGTGCGAGCAGGGCCGGCAGTACGGGTTCGACGGGAAGACGCTGATCCACCCGGCGCAGGTCGAGCCGTGCAACCGGATCTTCGCGCCGTCGGAGGCGGAGATCGACCGCTCGCGGCGGATCATCGAGGCCTTCGAGGAGGCCAAGAAGGAGGGCCGCGGCGTGGTGACCGTGGACGGCCGGATGATCGAGAACCTCCACGTCGACAACGCGCGGCGGGTGCTGGCGCTGGCCGAGGCCGTCAAGGGCTGAGGTCACTTCGGCAGGTCGTCCGTCCACTCGGCACTGACCGCGTACGTGTCGCCGTTCGCGTTCGCGGTCGGTTTGCCGTCCGGGCCCAGGAACACCGACGAGCCGTCGACCTGGCCGGTCGCCGGGTCGACCACGAGTTTGCCGCCGCCGGGCAGTCGCACGCTGCGGCTGTCCAGCTCGTGCACGCCCGGGTACGCGGCGATCGCGCGGAACGCCGCTGCCCGGACCGCCGGGGGTGACGGCACCACGGAGACCAGGTCGATCAGCGACTGGAGCACCATCGTGTCCCGCTGGTTCGCGGGCACTCCGTGCCGCGTCAGCCCGTCCGTGAGCCAGGTCCGCAGGGCCGCCGGGTCCGGGGGCAGCGTCAAGATCGTGCTGAGGGTGACGTCGTCGTCGCCGTTGATCCGGATGGGCCGGGCGCGGGGCATGCGCTCGGCTTTGCCGTGGGTGTGCTCGCCGCGGTACCACTCCTGCCCGTCGGTGGTGGTCCAGTACTCCCAGGTTTCCTTGCCCACCTTCGTCGTCGAGTGCCAGTACCGGCCGGTGCCGACCTGGGCGTGCTCGGCAGCCGTCGCGGCCGCCAGCAGGACCGCCGGGCGGGTGTCGACCGGCGCCACGGCCTGGGGCGGGGCGGGGGTCGCGGGCAGGGTCGCCACCACGAT
>NZ_JAAGNB010001469.1:0-6207 GCF_010550475.1 Amycolatopsis sp. SID8362 | reverse complement strand
CGCGCGCTCGAGGCACTCCACCGCCAGCTGCCGCGTGATCGACGGCATCGGGTACTGCACCAGCGGCACCGGCTCGCCGGGCTCCAGCACCGTGGCCGCCGAGCCGATCCAGACCAGCGGCTCCCGCCAGAGCAGCCGCCCGTGGTGCGCGCCCGGGCGGCGCTTGCCCAGCACCAGGTCCAGCTGCCCGGCCCGCAGCCGCTGCGCCAGGACGTCCGAGAGCTCGACCGTCAGCTCGACGTCCACCAGCGGGTGACTGCGGCGCAGCCGGTGCAGGATCTCCGGCAGCTCGCCGAGCGCGAAGTCCTCGGACACGCCGAACCGGACGCGGCCGCGCAGCTCGGCGCCGCGGAAGTGCCGCTCCGCGCGCTCTTCGGTGTCGACGACCGTCTGCGCGAACCCCAGCATCGCCTGCCCGCGCGCGGTCAGCTCGACGGTGTGGGTGTCGCGGGCGAACAGCAGCCCGCCCGAGTCGCGTTCGAGCCGCCGCACGTGCTGGCTGACGGTCGGCTGGCCGACGCCGAGGCGCCGCGCGGCCGCGGTGAAGCTGCGCGTCTCGGCGACGGCGAGGAAGGAACGGCACAGGCGGGGGTCCAGCACGCGGTCACTTTATCGCGATTCACGATGACAGTCAGTCCGGTCATCGGGGTTCACAATGAACGCGGCGGCGCCGACAATGGCTGTGGAAGGAGATCCATGTCCCGGTTGCGTCTCGACCCGTTCGTCCTCGCCATCCTCGCCACCGTCGGCGTCGCCACCCTGCTGCCCGCTTCGGGTGTGGTGGCCGACGGCTTCGGCACCGCCACCACGATCGCGGTCGGCCTGCTGTTCTTCTTGTACGGCGCCCGGTTGTCCACGCAGGAAGCCCTCGACGGCCTGCGGCACTGGCGCCTCCACGCGGTCGTGCTCGGCGCGACGTTCGTGCTGTTCCCGCTGCTCGGCCTGGCCCTGTTCGCACTGCCGTCGTCGGTGCTGCCCGCCCAGCTGGCCGCCGGGGTGCTGTTCCTCGCCGTGCTGCCCTCGACCGTGCAGTCGTCGATCGCGTTCACCTCGATCGCGCGCGGCAACGTCGCGGCGGCGATCTGCAGCGCGTCGCTGTCCAACCTGGCCGGGATCGTGCTCACCCCGCTGCTGGTGGCGCTGCTGCTCGCGGGCGACGGCGCCGGCGTCGACGGATCGGCCGTGCTCGGGATCGTGCTGCAGCTGCTCGCGCCGTTCGTGGCCGGTCAGCTGGCGCGGCGCTGGATCGGCGGCTGGATTTCCGCGCACGCGGCGCCGTTGAAGCTGGTCGACCGCGGTTCGATCCTGCTGGTCGTCTACACGGCGTTCAGCGCGGGCATGACCGAAGGCATCTGGCACCGGCTCGACCTGGGCCACCTGCTGGTGCTCGGCGCGGTGTGCGGCGTGCTGCTGGCGGCCGTGCTGGCCGCGACCGGCTGGGGCGCCCGCGCGCTCGGCTTCGCCCGCGCCGACCGGATCACCATCGTGTTCTGCGGGTCGAAGAAGAGCCTGGCGAGCGGCCTGCCGATGGCGACGGTGCTGTTCGGGCACGCGCAGGTGGGGCTGATCGTGCTGCCGCTGATGCTGTTCCACCAGCTCCAGCTGATCGTCTGCGCGGCGCTGGCCCGCCGCTACGCCGCCGCTTCGGCGAACCGGGAACTCGTGCCCGCCTGAGCCGATGAGTTTCCGCGGCCCCGCTCGTCGGTACCGGTGACACCCCGTACCGAAAGGCGGCAGCATGGCCAAGATCCTCTACCACATCACCATGTCCCTCGACGGCTTCGTCGCCGGCCCCGCCGACGACATGTCCTGGCTGCGCGGCCTGCCCACCGGCCCGAACCCGGTCGTCGAGCGGGTCATGGGCGAGATCGGCGCGGTGCTGATGGGGCACCGCACGTACGCCCCGGCGACGACGGCGGAGGGCAAGGTCTACGGCGGCCGCGTCCGTGTCCCGATCTTCGTGGTGACCCGCGACGACCCGGCGTCGGCCGAGCCGGGCTTCACCTTCGAGGCGGACCTGCTGAAGGCGGTCGCCGCGGCCTCGGCGGCGGCGGGCGACGGGTGCGTGGCCGTACTGGGCCCGGCGACGGCCCGCCGGTGTCTGGAGGCGGGCGTGCTCGACGAGGTCCTGGTGCACGTGGCCCCGGTGCTGCTCGGCGACGGCGTGCGGCTGTTCGACCACCCAGGCGGCACGCGGGTACGGCTGGAACCTGTGGAGCTGAGTACGGCGGGCGGGCTGGGCAACTTCCGGTACCGGGTGCAGTCCCCTGTGGACAGTCGGGCGTAACGGCGGCGGGCGGCGGAGCGATCCCGGTGGTGTTGTTCTCAGGGGAGGATCCACCATGGCACTTCAGGTTCGAACCGCACTCGCCGTTCTGGGCGGGGCCGTCGTGGTCACCGCGGGAGCGGTGGCCTTCGCGGGCGCGTCCGCCGCCGTCGGCCCGTCACCGGCCCCGATCGTCCAGGCGGCGCAAGCCACCTGCGTGACCGACGGCAGCGGGTTCTGCACGGTCACCCACGGCCTCGGCAAGGTGCCGGAGGCGGTCGTGGTCTCGGCGAACACGCCGGGTCCGTTCAACGCGTTCATGCTCAACACGGTGCAGGGGTCGTACACGGCGACCACGTTCCAGGTGCGGGCGATGTTCACGCAGACCACGCCGAAGACGTTCGGCCAGATCTGGTTCACCTACGCGGCCTACGGCGCGGCGACGGCCCCGCCGACCACGACGACGCTGCTTCCGCCCACCACGACACCGAAGCCGCCGACGACCACACCGACGACGCCGCCCACGACCACCTCGGAGCCACCTACCCCGACTACCACCGGCGGTGGCGGCACCTGAGCGGAATCCGTGGTCTTCGCCTTGCTCCGCAACGACTTCCGTCAGCGCGGGCGGGGCGACGGCTTGTCCCGCAGTTCCTCCGCCAGGATCGCGTCGACGCGCGAGCCCGCCCGGAAGAGGGCTCGCGCGGCGGCGCGGACCAGGAAGCCGAGCGCGAACAGGAAGACCAGCGCGAGGCCGATGACCGCGGGGTTCGCCACGAGCTCCTCCCGGTACTGGTGGGCGAGGAAGCCGAGGCCCGCCCCCGCCGTGAACGCGTCCAGCAGCGCCAGCCGCAGCGCCTGGCGGCAGGACGGGGTGGCACCGGCCATCGGTCCCTCCCGCCGGTCCGTTCAGCGGTGACGCCCTTGCAACTTAGACGAGCGTGCCCCCGCCGGCGGCCACTTGAACCTGTTTGGCCTACCGGATCTGCCCGGATGGCCGCTGTGATAACTTGAAACGAACTGAGACTTCTGTGCGGATGCAAATCCGCGTACCGGGGTCAGGGGGCGGTAGCTCAGTTGGTTAGAGCAGGGGACTCATAATCCCTTGGCCGCGGGTTCGAGCCCCGCCCGCCCCACCCGATTGGCTTCGGCTGCTCGGTGCTGGCGCACCTTCGCCGGTGCCCGCAGTATCTACCCGGGGGACAACCCCCGGACCCCCGGCACGCAACGCGGGTCGCCTTGCGTGCCGGTCCATGGTCGGCGACTGTCCATTGGGGACGGTCAGCGGACCCGGTCGTAGACCACTGCCGTCTCGCCCAGGTCGCCCGTTTCGTGGTGGGTCAGCTTCCACTTCGAGGCGGGGAGGCCGTCGTCGAAGAGGCGGGGGCCGCCGCCCGCGATTTCCGGGCAGATCATCAGGTACAGGCGGTCGAGGGCGTCCGCTTCGAGCAGCGCCTTGATGACGCTCGCGCTGCTGTTCACCAGGATCTCACCCGAGCCCGTCGCCTTCAGGTCGGCGATGACGTCCGCCGCCGGGGCGTTCACCAGGCGGGTGCGCTCCCACGGGGACTCGGTCAGCGTGGTCGAGAAGACCACCTTCTCCACGTCCACCAGCCACTTCGCGTAGCCGCGGTCACGCGGGTCGGCGTTCTCGTCCGCCGCCACCGTCGGCCAGAAACCGAGGAAACCTTCGGCGTTGCGGCGGCCGAGCACCGCCGTCGTCGCCCCTTCCCAGATGCGCGTGAGGTGGCGGCGCGCCACGTCGGTCATCGCGTACGTGACGATCGCGCCCATGTCGGCGGGCCCGGCGGGGCCGTGGTAGCGGCCGTCGAGGGTCAGGCTCAGGTTCGCGGTCACCTTGCGGTCGGTCATGGTTTCAGCCCTTCTTCGTGAGTACAGCGGTGAGGTTGTCGAGGACCTGGCCCCAGCCGGTTTCGATGCCGGCGATGGCGGGGACGGCCTCGGGGGTCGTCGCGGTGATGCGCAGACCGAGCCGGAGACGGGTGCCCCCGGCCGCTTCGGTCAGCGCCAGGTCGTAGTGGCCGGTGAACGAGGCCGGGCCCGCCACCGCGAGGTCGAACGCGAGGTGCCCGGGTGCTTCGGCCGCGTGGACGCGGCCTTCGGAGCGGTATTCGGCGTCCGCGTCGCGGTAGGCGACCACGGCCCGCCCGCCCGGCCGCGGCTCCAGGACGCAGTCGGTGATCGTCAGCGACGGCGGAACCCACCAGGACCCCAGCAGGCCCGGCTCGGTCCAGTGCCGCCAGACGGTCTCGCGCGGCACGGCCAGCAGCCGGTCGAACGCGAACTCGCGCCCGTCCGCCCACCGGTCGCGGTCCGCGACCGCCGAGTCCGCCTCGATCGCCGCCCGGTAGCGCGCGACGACGTCCCGGTCGCCCGCGTGGCCCGTCGTCGCTTCGGCCAGCTCCCGCAGCCGGCCCGCGAAGGCGGCGAGCGGCTCCGCCTCGAGGGCGTAGACGCGGCGCTGCCCCAGCGGGAAAACGGCGACAAGGCCGGCCCGGGCGAGGGTCTGCAGGTGCTTGGTGGTCTGCGGCTGCCGCAGCCCGGTCAGCTCGGCGAGCTCACCGACCGAGCGGGGACGCTCGGCCAGGAGCTCGACGATGCGCCACCGCGCCGTGTCCCCGAGTGCTGCTGCGATCCCGTCCATGGGGCTAAGTATTCACACAGAAGAATATTCGTGTCAAGGAATACTTTCAGTCGGGTAGCCAGCGCAGCCCGTAGGCGTACCCGAGCTGCGGTGCGGCGAAGTCCTGCGCCACCTCACCGGCGCCGTCGAGGTCCAGTGGCGCGCCCGGCTGCGGCGGGTCGGTGAGCACCGACGGCGCGACCCGGTCCAGGCGCCACACCGACCGCGGCGGCCGGTCCGGGTCGAAGCGGACCCGCACCTCGAACGACTCGCACGTCACCAGCGGCACGAACGTGTAGGACGGCCGGATCGGGCGCCCGTCGCGGACCCGCAGGACCAGCGAGAACGTGTGGCTGTCGCCGCGGGACAGGGGTCGCGGCAGGTCGAGCAGCCAGCGGAAGTGCCGCTGGCCCTCCCGGCTCCGGTCGACGATCCGCACGCCGTGCTGGGCGTCGGCGGCCACGTTCCGCTCACCGTCCAGGCCGTCGTCGGTGCGGGGGACGGTGAACTGCGCGGAGATCCGGCGGAGCCCGTCCTGGGTCGCCACGATCACGCGTTCCTCGATCAGCTCCGGTTCGGCGGTGTCCAGCCGCATCAGCGCCTTGAGCCGCTGGACGAACCAGCCGCGGTCCGGGTCGGGCTCGCCGTCGCCCGGCTGCGAGCCGGCGGCCTGGATTTCCGCGGCGAGCCGGGTGAACGCGCGGTCGATGCGGCGCCGCGCCGTGCGTTCGGAGACCTGGAGGCGGTCGGCGAGGATCCCGATCCGGTCGCGGAGCCGGGCGTGCTGCGTGCCGGCGGCGATGCCGAGCGCGACGTTCACCGCCAGCCGGTCGTCGGGCGGGAAATCCACGATCGCGGCCGAAATCGCGGCGCGCAGAACTCGCCGCGCGTCGCGGTCGCTCGTCGTCCGGTGGATTTCGCACCAGCCCGAGACGAGCGGCCCGAGCCGGCTCCGCAGCCGTTCGGCTTCCAAACCCCAGCCGCGCCGCAAAGTGGTGAGTTCCCGGAGCAGACCGTCCTCGTGTGCCATGGGAATTCGATTGTGGCACGCGGACTTCCGGACGATCGGGCGTACCGCGTGGGCCGATCAGGTGATTCCGGGGTGGCCAGCAGTTGGCCATTTCCACCGGAATTCGGCCCGGCCGCGGCCTTTTCCGGTTCTCCGGCTGACCCACCATTTTCCCGTCGACGACATCGGGAGGACGGGTTGCTCGACAGTACCGACGTCGCGGGCGTCCGCCGGCTGGCCCGCGACGGCCTGCTCGCCGGCTCGGCCGCGGCGGCCACGCCCGGCGTT
>NZ_JAAGNB010001423.1:0-8131 GCF_010550475.1 Amycolatopsis sp. SID8362 | reverse complement strand
CGAGCGCGTCCGGTCCCGCCTGGGCCGCACGTCCCCGGCTCCGTCGGCGGCGTGGCGCGCGCTGACCGGCGGCCTGGCTTCGGACGAGGCGGCGGAGCTGAAGGCCCGCCGCGCGTCCCGCGGCTGGGGCCGCTTCACGCGCAACTTCGTGGTCCAGGCCAGCGCGGCCGACATGACGGCGGTCATGCTGGCCACGCTCCGGCAGCGCCTCCCCGCCCCCGCGCACCTGGTGTTCTTCCAGCACGACGAGGTCATCGTCCACACCCCGGAAGAGCTGGCCGAGGAGGTGACGACAGCCATCACCGACAGCGTGGCGGAGGCCGCGCGCATGCTGTTCGGCCCGGCCTGCCCGGTGCGGTTCCCACTGCACATCGCCCCGGTGGACACGTACGCCGACGCGAAGTGAGCGCGCCTACGGGAACATCGAGAGCGGCTGCGTCACGACGTCCTGGTTCGGCAGGGTCCGGCCCGGGCTGCCGCGGAAGTCGGTCCAGCACGGGTACAACCGGAAGTCGGCGCCGACCGCGGCCGCGGTGTAGTCGCCGATGAACACGCCCTGGAGCACCTTCCCGGTGACCGCGCCCGTCGACACGAACTGCACCTGCGGGTTCGACGTCTGGGTCGTGATCCGCCGGATCGGGGCCGTGCCCGCGCCGTCGCCCCAGCCGGTGGCGTAGGCGTAGTCCAGGCCGATGCCGTCCGGGTCGTAGGTGCGCGTGTAGAAGGTGACCGCCACGCGCCCGGCCAGCGCCGCGACAGCGGGGAACACCTCGTCGGCGCCGGTCCCGATCTTCACCGGCGCCGACCAGCCGTGCCGGCCGTCGGAGCCGCTGAGGAACGCGTCCCCGTTCGTCTTGACCGACTCGCCGTCGCGGTAGGTGCCGTTGCGGTCGTCGGCCCAGGTCACCCACAGGTGGTCGGTCGCGCGGTCGTAGGCCAGCTGCGGGAAGCTGTTGACGCGGAAGTTCTCGCCGGTCAGGGCGTTGTTGGCGACGTCTTCGTCGACCGGGAAGTCGAAGTCGAGACCCACCTCGGCGTGCCGGAAGGTCCGGCCGCCGTCGCGCGAGGTCGCCACGACGACGGCGTCGTGGTCGGTCGGCCGGTCGCACGCGGCCGTGGCGCACACCGACGTCTCGTAGGCGATCTGCAGCGTCCCGTCGCGGGTCACCACCGGGTTCGACCCGCTGCCGAACGGCGTGATACCGCCGGTGAAGCCGGTCAGCGAAGGCGACACCCGGCGCATCGGGGACCACGTCCGGCCGAAGTCGCCGGATTTCGAGAGCACGATCGGCGACTCGACGAAGTTGCCCTCGGCGTCGTAGGTGAACTGGGTCCAGGTGACGTAGACCGTGCCCGACACCGGGTCGGCCGCGATCCATTCCTTGTCGTTGAAGATGTTCGCGGGTGTCGGGGTGCCGGCCGGGGTGACGCCGTCGAGGTGCAGGATCGCCGGGTCGCCGAAGCTGCGCCCGCCGTCGTGCGACACCGAGACGGCGATGCCGCTGGCGAGCTGCTGTTCCTCCGGCACCACGGCCCGGCTGAACACGAGCGTCGCGTAGTAGACGGTGTTGTGCGGCCCGAACGCGATCGCCGGGTCGCCCGCGGCGTCCATGTAGGACAGTGGGGCAGCCGCCCCGGTCGGGAAGTCCAGGTGCGGCAGCTGGACGTTCGCCCAGGTCCGGCCGCCGTCGAACGAGGTGTAGGCGATGCCGCCCGAGTCGTTGCGGGATTCGCGGGTGTTGTAGAGCCGGTAGTCGTTGGCCCCGGCGACGATGTTGCGCGGGTTCTCGGGGTTGACGGCGATGGTCGTTTCGTTCTGGGCGGTGCTGCACCCGGTCTGGCTGCCGGTCGGCACGATGGTGTCGCCGTCGATGACGTCGCGGTTGGGCCCGAGCGGCCGGTACGGGTTCGGCTTGCCGAGGTAGCTCTGGCAGAGCGCGGACAACGCCGGGTTGTCGACGTCTTCCTGTTCTTCGTCGGCGAACCGTTCTTTGAGCAACGGGTTCGGTACGGCGTGCCGCGGCTCGGCGGCGTGCGCGGCCGGCGCGAGCACGACGGCGAGCGGCAGCACGAACGCGGTGAGCGTGGCGAGGATTCTTCGCTTGGCGGACGAAACACCCAAGGACATCGGAAGGTCCTTTCCCAGGAGGGTCTTCAGCCGGATCAGGCTTCCCGCGTCCTCCGGCCCGGTCAACCGACGGAAGTGCGGAGCCGGACAAACCGATTTCGGTACTCCCGGATCTCGTCGCCGAAGGGGACGAACTCGACGCCCTCGACGCCGCCGAACCGGACTGGTCCCGGCCGACCCCGGCCGCGGGCTGGACGGTCGCCCACCAGATCGCCCACCGCGCCGCCGCCGACGCGAACGTCCTGACCGCCATCCGACGTCCGGAAGCCTTCGACGCCGAGCCGAAGGACGCCGACCTCGAAGCCGCCGCCGGGGCGGCCGAGTCGCGGTCGGTCCTGCTCGAACGCTGGCGCGCCGGCCGGGCCGCACCGGCGGCCGCGCTCGGTGACGTGCCGCTGGACCACGCGTTCCCCTGGTTCGGTTCGCAGGTGACCGCGGTGCTGATGGTGCCGCTCCGGCGGAGGGAAACCTGGGCGCGCGGGCAGGACGTCTTCGACGCGTTCGGGGCCGCGCACCCGCCGACCGGGCGGCTCCGGCACGTGGCCGGCCGGAGACTGTCGTTCTACGCGGCGCAGGCGCCGATGCCGGCCGAGGAGTTCCGCGTCGAGCTCGCCGGTCCCGACGGCGAACTCTGGACATGGGGTCCCGAAGACGCCGCCCAGCGCGTCCGGGGCAGCGCGCTCGACTTCTGCCTCCGGGGCACCCACCGCGGCCGGCGCGGACGCGGACCAGTGGCTGGACATCGCCCGCGTGTTCCTGTGAGCGTCACGCCAGGGCGTCGTCGATCGCCTTCGTGATCCGCTTCAGCGACACCGGGTGCGCCGTCCCCAGCGTCTGGGCGAAGAACGAAACCCGCAGCTCCTCGATCATCCACCGCACCTCGCGCAGCGCCGGCGACGACGTGCCCGGCGGCAGCGAACCCAGCGCGTCGGCGTACTCGGCCTGGATCCACGCGACATCGGCCGTCCGCTGCAGGTCGCGCGTCGGCTCCGTCGGCAGCTTCTCCAGCCGGCGCGAGATGCCCTGCAGGTACCGGACCACGTTCCGCAGCCGGGCCGCGCCCGTTTCCGTCACGAAGCCGGGGTAGACCAGCGCGGCGAGCTGCGCGCGGATGTCGGCGAGCGACTCCGCGGGGCCGCGCGTCGCCGGGAGCAGGACCTCGACGTCGTTCGCCGCGCGCAGGATCTTCTCGACGTCCGTGAGCACGCCGAGGACCTCCGCGTGCAGGCCGGCGCGGACCTTCTCCAGCAGCACCTTGAACCCGGTTTCGTCCCACGCCGGGCCGCCGCCTGCCGTCATCAGGGCGTCCACCGCGCAGTCGACGCAGTCCTCGAGCAACGCCGCGACGCTGCCGTGCGGGTTGCGGTTCAGCACCAGCTTCGAGGAGTTGGACAGCGACCTCGTGATGAACTTCATCGGCGAGTTCAGGTTCAGCCGCAGCATCCGCCGGGTGCCCGCCCACATCGCGTGGGTCTGCTGGCCCGGGGTGTCCAGCATCCGCACGGCCACCGACGCGCCCTCGTCGACCAGCGCGGGGAACGCCTTGACGTCGTGGCCGCGCTGCGTCGACTCGAACACCTTCGGCAGCGAGCCGAACGACGGTTTCGTCAGGCCGGCCTTCTCCAGGGTGTTGGCCGCCTGGGAGATCGTCGCGCGGACCTTCGGCGCCAGCCGCCGCTGCAGTTCCTCGACGTCCTTGCCTTCGGCGACGCGCTTGCCGCGTTCGTCGACCACCCGGAACGTCATCTTCAGGTGTTCCGGCACCGACGAAAGGTCCCAGTCCGCGTAGGGCACCGTGATGCCGCGCAGCGCCCGGAGTTCGCGCCCGAGCACCTCCAGCAGCGGACCGTCCGAAGGGGACACTCGCGAAAGGACGTCGCGCGCGGTGTCCGGCGCCGGGACGAAGTTGCGCCGCAACGCCTTCGGCAGCGACTTGATCAGCTGGGTGACCAGTTCCGCCCGCAGACCCGGTACCTGCCAGTCGAACCCGTCCGGCGTCACCTGGTTCAGCACCGGCAGCGGGACGTGCACGGTGACGCCGTCGGCGTCCGCGCCCGGCTCGAACTGGTAGGTCAGCTTGAAGACCTGCGTGCCGTGGGTCCACGAGTCGGGGTAGTCCGACTCCCGCACGCCGCCCGCGGTTTCGTTGATGAGCATGGACTTCTCGAACGACAGCAGGTCCGGCTGCTCGTGCCGGGCCTTCTTCCACCAGCTGTCGAAGTGCCGCACCGAAACGACGTCGTCCGGGACGCGGGCGTCGTAGAACTCGTACAGCGTCTGGTCGTCGACGAGGATGTCGCGCCGCCGCGCGCGGTTCTCGAGGTCTTCGACCTCTTCCAGCAGCGCCCGGTTCTCGGCGAAGAAGTGGTGCCGCGTCTGCCAGTCGCCCTCGACCAGCGCGTGCCGGATGAACATCGCCCGCGACACTTCCGGGTCGATCCGGCCGTAGTTGACGCGCCGGTCGGCGATCAGCGGGACGCCGTAGAGCGTCACCTTCTCCGTCGCCATCACCGCGCCCTGCTTGCGTTCCCAATGCGGCTCGGAGTAGGTCCGCTTGACGACGTGCTGGGCCAGCGGCTCGACCCACTCGGGTTCGATGCGCGCGTTGACCCGCGCCCACAGCCTCGACGTCTCGACCAGTTCGGCCGACATCACCCAGCGCGGCTGCTTCTTGAACAGCGCCGAGCCGGGGAACACGCCGAAGCGGGCACCGCGCGCGCCGAGGTAGTCGCCCTTCGCGGGGTCCTTGAGTCCGATGTGCGACAGCAGCCCGGCGATCAGCGACGTGTGCACGCGCTGCGGGTCCACCGGGGCCGTGTTCGTGTTGAGCGAGATGCCGAGTGGCTTGGCCAGCTGGCGGAGCTGGCTGAAGATGTCCTGCCACTCGCGCAACCGCAGGTAGTTCAGGTACTCGGTGCGGCACATGCGGCGGAACTGGTTGCCGGACAACGCCTTCTGCTGCTCGGCGACGTACTCCCACAGGTTCAGGTAGGCGAGGAAGTCCGACGTCGGATCGGCGAAGCGCGCATGCTGGGCGTCGGCCGCCTGCTGCTTTTCCGCCGGCCGCTCGCGCGGGTCCTGGATGGACAGTGCGGCGGCGATGATCATGACCTCGCGGACGCAGCCGTTCTTCGCGGCCTCCAGGACCATCCGGCCCATCCGCGGGTCGACCGGCAGCTGCGCGAGCTTGCGGCCGATGTCGGTCAGGCTGCGGTCGGCGCCGGCGGAGGAGAACGCGCCGAGCTCCATCAGCAGGCCGATGCCGTCGGTGACCTGGCGGCGGTCCGGCGGCTCGACGAACGGGAACGCGGCGATGTCGCCGAGCCCCAGCGACGTCATCTGCAGGATGACCGACGCCAGGTTGGTCCGCAGGATCTCGGGGTCGGTGAACTCGGGACGGCTCTCGAAGTCCTCTTCGGAATAGAGCCGGATGCAGATGCCGTCCGAGGTCCGGCCGCAGCGGCCCTTGCGCTGGTTCGCCGACGCCTGCGACACCGGCTCGATCGGCAGCCGCTGCACCTTGGTCCGGTGGCTGTAGCGGGAGATCCGCGCGGTACCCGGGTCGACGACGTACTTGATGCCCGGCACGGTCAGCGACGTCTCGGCGACGTTGGTCGCGAGCACCACCCGCCGCCCGGTGTGCGACTGGAAGATGCGCTGCTGCTCGGCGGCCGAGAGCCGCGCGTACAGCGGCAGGACCTCGGTGTTGCGCAGGTTCGCGCGGTTCAGGACGTCCGCGGTGTCGCGGATCTCGCGCTCGCCGGAGAGGAACACGAGGATGTCGCCGGGCCCCTCGGCGCACAGCTCTTCGACGGCGTCGAGGATGCCCTGGGTCTGGTCCCGCTCCTCGGCGTCCTCCGAGGGGTCGTCCGGGTCGACCAGCGGCCGGTAGCGCGTCTCGACCGGGTACGTCCGGCCGGAGACCTCGACGATCGGCGCGTCGTCGAAGTGCTTCGAGAAGCGCTCCGGGTCGATGGTGGCCGAGGTGATGATCACCTTGAGGTCGGGGCGGCGCGGCAGCAGCTGCTTGAGGTAGCCGAGGATGAAGTCGATGTTGAGGCTGCGCTCGTGGGCCTCGTCGATGATGAGCGTGTCGTACTGGCGCAGCGACCGGTCGGTCTGGATCTCGGCGAGCAGGATGCCGTCGGTCATCAGCTTGACCAGCGTGTCCTGCCCGGACTGGTCGGTGAACCGGACCTTGTAGCCCACGGTGTCGCCGAGCTCGGTCTTCAGCTCGCTCGCGATCCGGTCGGCGACCGTGCGCGCGGCCAGCCGGCGGGGCTGGGTGTGCCCGATCTGCCCGCGGATGCCGCGGCCGAGCTCGAGGCAGATCTTCGGCAGCTGGGTGGTCTTGCCCGAGCCGGTCTCCCCCGCGACGATCACGACCTGGTGCTTGCCGATGGCCGCGGCGATCTCGTCCTTGAGCTTGCTGACCGGCAGCTCTTCGGGGTACTCGATCTTGGGCACGCTCTCGCGCCGCGACTGCACGCGCAGCTCGGCCTTTTCGATGTCGGCGGAGATCTGCGCGAGGGCGGCGTCGCGGTCACGGGCCTTGCGTGCGCCGTCGAGCCGGCGGCGCAGACGGTGTTCGTCGCGCGGCATCAGCTCGGGCAGGCGCGCCCGCAGCGCTGTGAAGGGGGATGGCGTGGACATGCTCGGTCCGAGGATAGCCGTGCGTGACGAACCGGGCCTCCCAATATCCCGCTCGCGTGACCGGCCCCACCCCGAGCGCCCCGAAGGGCGCCCGGGTCAGGCGTCAGCCGGGCTGGCCGGGCTGCTGCGGGTACTGCTGCTGCGGCGCGGCGGGCTGCGGCGGCGCGGCCTTGGCGCGGCCGGCCAGCACCGAGATGCCGCACAGCGCGAGGCCGACGACGCCGAGGGCGATGCCGAACCACGGCTGCATGTCCGACGCCCAGGCGATCAGCCGGAACTCGTAGTCGAACTGCTCGAGGATCAGCGAGCCGAAGCCCAGGACGGCGAAGACGACACCGATGCGCATGGCGATTCCGGCCATGGAAAACCCCCAACGGGAAAAGGGAAACGGGAGCCGGCCGCCCCCGACGGCCCGCGATTGGGATCCGTACGGTAGCGACCCGGTCCGCGCTTGTCCCGTGGTTTCCCGATTCGTTACCTCAGCTCCGCCGGAGCGAGTCCGGGCCCAGGTCCGCCAGGCTGCGGTGGCCGGACAACCCCATGGTCAGGTCGAAGTCCGCCAGCAGGCTCCGCAGCACGTGCCGGACGCCGTCCTCGCCCGCGTGCGCGAGGCCGTAGACCCACGGGCGGCCGACCAGCACCGCCCGCGCGCCCAGCGCCAGTGCCTTGAGGACGTCCGCGCCGGTGCGGATGCCCGAGTCGAAGAGGACCTCCAGCCGGTCGCCGACCGCCGCGACGATGCCGGGCAGCGCCTCCAGCGCACCGATCGCGCCGTCGACCTGGCGGCCGCCGTGGTTCGACACCACGATGCCGTCCACCCCGGCCTCGGCCGCGCGGCGCGCGTCGGCGACGTGCTGGATGCCCTTGAGGACGATCGGGCCGTCCCAGTGCTCGCGCAGGAACGGCAGCTGGTCCCACGTCCGGTCGGTGCCGGTCAGCATGCCGATCCAGCGCAGGATCGCCATGCTCTGGTCCTCTTCCGGCGTCTTCTCCAGCAGGCCGCGGAACACCGGGTCGGTGAACGGGACCGCACACCCCTCGCCCTTGAGGAACGGCAGGTACGCCTGGTCCAGATCGGACGGCCGCCAGGCGAGCGTCCACGTGTCGAGCGTGACGACCAGCGCCGTGTAGCCCGCGCTCTTCGCCCGGGACAGCAGGCTCGCGCAGACGTCCGCGTCGCCGGGCCAGTACAGCTGGAACCAGCGCGGGCCGTCGCCGCTGGCCGCGGCGACGTCCTCGATGCCGGTCGAGGACGCCGTGGACAGGATGAACGGCAGCCCGGCCGACGCGGCGGCGCGGGCGGTCGCGGACTCGGCGTCCGGGTGCACGATCGACTGGACGCCGACCGGC
>NZ_JAAGNB010001371.1:0-6194 GCF_010550475.1 Amycolatopsis sp. SID8362 | reverse complement strand
GGCGAGGTCGACGCTGCCCGCCGGCGGCATCGGCCCGAACGCGGGCGGCAGGCCCAGCACGCCGAGCGAGCGTTCGCGGTCGGCGAGGACGATGCCGAACCGCAGGGCCGCCGCGACGGGCGAGCCCGCCTCGCCGGTGTCGACCACCCAGACGGTGCCGGGCTCGGCCTTCGCGAACCAGTCCGCGACCTGCCGCACGAACGAAACGTCGACGGCTTCGCCGACCGGGCGCGAAAAGCTGGCGTCGACGGCCGGGCTGCCGGACGTCCAGATGCTCAGCTGCGGCAGGTGCCCGAGCATCGTCTCGACGGGGACCATCCACGTCCCGCTGTCCTTGCCGACGACCACGCCGACGACGTGGCCGGTCGCCTCGTCGAGCACCGCGGTGCCACCGAAGCCGGGACCGAGCGGTTCGGCTTCGGTGGTGCGGAACAGCCGGACCCATTCGCCGCCGGTCGGTTCCGGGGCGCCGAGCCGGGCGTGGGTCCACCGGCCGACCGAGCCGGGCGGGAAACCGAAGGCGCGCACGAGCTGGTGCTCGCCGAGCGGCATGCGGTGCAGCGGCGCGCGGAACACGCGCGATTCGGGGCGCTCCAGGCGCAGCAGGGCCAGATCGCCGTGCCCGCCGCCGTCGGAAGGCACCCAGCAGCCCTCCACGACGGTCGCGGCGCCGGGCAGCGCCTCGGCCAGGCCGACGAAGTCGACGGTCATCGCGGACTTCGGCCCGCCGGCGGTCTCGACGACGTGCGCGCTCGTGAGCACGTGGTACTCGTCCAGCACCGTGCCCGCCCCGCACACCCGGCCGAGTTCGTCGTGCAGCCGGACCCGCCAGCGTCGTCGCTCACGCTCGAACCCCATTCGGCGGACCCTACGCCGTGATCGCTCCCGGCCGGGCGCCGACCTCCCTACCCAGCGGTAATGGCTCACCCGAACGGAGTCCCACGTTGGTAGGAACGCCGAACGGTGTTGTATGCGGGTGAGTATTTCCGTCAGAGGCGTCGAAAAAAGGTGCGCTGCTAGACGCGTCCGAACACCCAGCTGCCGGGCGCGGCGGGGTCGTCGCCGGCCCAGAACTCGTACCAGTGGCCGGTGAACTCGTCGTGGGAAAGCCGTCCGTCGCCGTCGGTGTCGAGGAGGGCGAACACGTCGTCGGCGGGAGTGCCGCCCCACGCCTCGATCATCCGGCCGTACTCCGCCGCCGAGATCGCGCCGTCGCCGTTTTCGTCGACCGCTTCGAACATCGCCGATGCCGTTCCGGTGACCGCGCCGGGCATCCGCGGGAGCTCGTCGACGACGCCGAGGACCTCGTCGAGGGAGACTTTCCCGTCGCGGTCGCGGTCGGACGCGTCGCGCAGGGTCGCCCACCAGCCCATCATGATCGCGGCGAGCTTCCCGCCCTCGGGGGTGCCGCTGCCGGTGCCGCGCACGTCGAGCCACCTCGCCGTGAGCGCCCGGAAGTCGGCCTCGGTCAGGTACCCGTCATCGTCGGCGTCCATGGCGCCGAAGACGACGGAGATCTTGCGTCGCTGGAAGTCACTGGCCATGGCGGACAGCATCGCCGCGCCGGACGGCACCCGACGACGTCCGCCCGGGTGCAGCCGCGCCACGACCCGGTGATCCGGGCCGTGGCACAGCGTGAACTCAGTGCGCCGCTTCGTTCCAGGACCGGCCGTAGCCGACCGAAACCTCCAGGGGCACCGCGAGGGCGTACGCCGAGCCCATGCCGTGGCGCACCAGCTCCTCCAGCTGCTCCCGCTCCCCCTCGGCGACCTCCAGCACGAGTTCGTCGTGGACCTGCAGCAGGATCCGGCTCTTCAGCTTCGCCTCGACCAGCGCGCGGTGGACGTTGAGCATCGCGACCTTGATGATGTCCGCCGCGCTGCCCTGGATCGGGGCGTTGAGCGCCATCCGCTCGGCCATCTCGCGGCGCTGGCGGTTGTCGCTGTTGAGGTCCGGCAGGTAGCGGCGGCGGCCGAAGACCGTTTCGGTGTACCCGTTCTTCGCCGCGACACCGACCACCGAGTGGAGGTAGTCGCTGATGCCGCCGAAGCGCGTGAAGTACGCCTCCATCTGCTCCTTGGCTTCTTCGGTGGAGATCCGCAGCTGCTGCGAAAGCCCGTACGCCGACAGCCCGTACGCGAGGCCGTACGACATCGCCTTGACGCGGTAGCGCAGCTCCGGCGTGATCTCCTCCGGCGGCATCGAGAACGCCCGCGACGCGACGAACGTGTGCAGGTCCTCGCCCGAGTTGAACGCCTCGATCAGGCCCTCGTCCTGCGAGAGGTGCGCCATGATCCGCATTTCGATCTGGCTGTAGTCCGCGGTCATCAGCTCGGTGAAGCCCTCGCCGACGACGAAGGCGTCGCGGATGCGGCGGCCTTCCTCGGTGCGGACCGGGATGTTCTGCAGGTTCGGCTCGGTCGAGGACAGCCGCCCGGTGGCCGCGATGGTCTGCAGCAGCGTGGTGTGGATGCGGCCGTCGTCGGCGACGGACTTGATCAGCCCTTCGACCGTCGTGCGCAGCTTCGTCGCGTCCCGGTGCTCCAGCATGTGCTGCAGGAACGGGTGTTCCGTCTTCTCGAACAGGCCCTGCAGCGCCTCGGCGTCGGTCGTGTAGCCGGTCTTGGTGCGCTTGGTCTTCGGCATGCCCAGCTCGTCGAACAGCACGACCTGCAGCTGCTTCGGCGAACCGAGGTTGATCTGCTTGCCGATCACCGCGTACGCCTCGTCGGCGGCCTGCGTGACGCGCGACAGGTAGTGCGCTTCGAGCGTGGTCAGCTGCTCCAGGTCGACGGCGACCCCGGCGATCTCCAGCTCGGTGATCACCTCCAGCAGCGGCAGCTCCAGCTCGGCGAGCAGCTTCGCGCCGCCGATCTGCTCCAGCTCCTTCTCGAGCGCGCCGGCCAGCTCGAAGATGGCGCGGGCCTTGACGAGCTCCTCCTGGATCTCCTTCTGCTCCAGGCCTTCCGCGCCGCCGTCGAGCAGCGACAGCTGCCCGTCACCGCCGTCGGTCTCCGAGCGCAGCTCGCGGTGCAGGTAGCGCAGTGCGAGGTCGTCCAGCTCGAACGTGCGCTGCCCCGGGCGCACCAGGTACGCGGCCAGCGCGGTGTCCATCGCCAAGCCCGCCAGCGACCAGCCGCGGGCGCGGATCGCGTGCAGCGGGACCTTGAGGTCGTGGCCGGTCTTGCGGATCTCCGGGTCGGCGAGCCACGCGGCGAGCGCGGCGTCGTCGGCCTGGTCCATCGCCGTGACGTCGACGTACGCGCCTTCGCCGTCCGCCGCCGCGAAAGCGACCGCGCGCAGGTCGGAGCGGACCGACGCGCCCACCGTGCGGAACGCCAGCGCCACCGGCTGGCCCTTGCCGGCGTGCGCCGTCAGCCACGCGCCCAGCGCGCCGGGCGCGAGCGCGGCACCCGAGACCTCGAAGCCCTCGTCGGCCTCCGGCTCGGCGCTTTGCAGCGTCGCGAACAGCCTGTCCCGCAGCACGCGGAACTCCAGTTCGTCGAACAGCGCGTGCACGGCTTCGCGGTCCCACGGGCGCAGCTCGAGCCCGGACGGCGCGACCTCCAGCTCGACGTCCCGGATCAGCTCGGTGAGCTGCCGGTTCAGCTGGACCGAGCTCAGGTGCGCACGCAGCGCCTCCCCCGCCTTGCCCTTGACCTCGTCGACGCGGTCGATCAGGTCGTCGAGCGAGCCGAACTGCTTGATCCACTTGGCCGCGGTCTTCTCGCCGACGCCCGGGATGTTCGGCAGGTTGTCCGAGGGGTCGCCGCGCAGCGCCGCGAAGTCCGGGTACTGCCGCGGGGTGAGCCCGTACTTCTCCTCGACGGCGTCCGGCGTGAACCGGGTCATCTCCGACACGCCGCGCTTCGGGTACAGCACCGTCACCTGCTCGGTGACCAGCTGCAGCGCGTCGCGGTCGCCGGTACAGATCAGGACGTCGAAGTCCTCCGCCGTCGCCTGCGTGGTGAGCGTGGCGATGATGTCGTCGGCCTCGAAGTTCTCCTTCGTCAGCGACGGGATCCCGAGCACGTCGAGGACTTCCTTGACCAGGTCGACCTGGCCGCGGAACTCGTCCGGCGTCGAGCTGCGGTTCGCCTTGTAGTCGGCGTACGTCTCCGAGCGGAACGTCTTGCGCGAGAGGTCGAACGCCACCGCCAGGTGGGTCGGCGCTTCGTCGCGCAGCAGGTTGATGAGCATCGAGGTGAAGCCGAAGACCGCGTTCGTGACCTGGCCGGTCTTGGTCTTGAAGTTCTCCGCGGGCAGCGCGAAGAACGCGCGGTAGGCCATCGAATGGCCGTCGATCAGCAGCAGCTTCGGGCGCTCGGCGACGCTGGTCGATCCTGTGGCGTTGGCAACGGTCGTCTTCTCACTCGGGCTCACGGGGCCGAGTCTAGGCTGAGGGTCCGACACTCTTACGTGTCGCATAGGAACAGGAGCTTTGTGTGACGGACAGTGCCGCCCCCATCGACGTGGAGCGGCTGTCGGGCATCGACCCGGCGGCGGCGGACCAGCAGCTGAACGACAAGATCGGGATGAAGCTGCTCGAAGCGACGGCCGAACGCGTGGTCGGCACGATCCCGGTCGAGGGCAACCTCCAGCCGTACGGCCTGCTGCACGGCGGCGCGAACGCGGTGCTCGCCGAGGCGCTGGGCTCGACGGTCGCGGCGCTCAACGCGGGCCCGGACCGCGCGGCGATGGGGCTCGAGCTGTCCTGCACGCACCACCGGGCCGTGCGCGCGGGCACCGTGACCGGCGTCGCGACGCCGCTGCACGTCGGCCGCGGCACCATCACCGCCGAGATCGTGCTGACCGACGACGAGGGCCGCCGCACCTGCACCGCGCGGCTCACCTGCGTGGTCCGGGACCGCCCGCCGGGCGCCTGAGCCCCGTGGACCTCGACCTCGCCCAGGTGCGGGCGTTCGTGGAGACCGCCGAGCAGCGCCACTTCGGGCGGGCCGCCCAGGCGCTGTTCCTCACCCAGCAGGCGCTGTCGAAGCGCGTCCGCAAGCTGGAGGACGCCCTCGCGACGCCGTTGTTCGTGCGCACCAACCGGTCGGTCGAGCTGACCGCCGAAGGCGAGCGGTTCCTCCCGCACGCGCGCGAGCTGGTGCGGGTGGCCGACGCGGCGGTGGCCGCCATGGGCGCCGAAGACCGGCCGCTGCGCCTCGACCTGCTCGACTACCGCCTGTCCCCGATGTTCCTGCTGCGCCGGCTCGCCGAGCGGGAGCCGGCGCTGCGGGTGGACAAGGTCGCCGGCGGCGGGTTCGCCAACGCCGTCGAGAAGCTGCTGTCCGGCGAGCTCGACGCCGCCTTCGGGCGGGTCAACGGCTTCGGCCGGCCGCTGCCGGACGAGCTGGAGCACCGGGTCGTCCGGCTCGAACCGCTGGTCGCGCTGCTCGCCCCCGAACACCCGCTCGCCGTGCAGGAGGTCCTCCCGCTGGCCGACCTGCGCGCCGACGGGATCTGGCTGCCCGGCCTCAGCGGCCCGGCCGAATGGCTGTCCTACCTGAACGAGCTGTGCACCCGCTTCGGCGTGCCGATCGACGACTCCGGCGTCAGCTACGACCTGCGGCACACCCTGGAGCAGACGCGCTACGGCAAGCGGCGCGTCACGCTCGCCGGCGCGGACATGGAGCTCGCGCCCGACCTGAACCTGAAGGTGCTGCCGTTCGAGCCGGCCCCGCTGTTCCCGTGGTCGCTGGTGTGGCGGCGCGGGAAGGCGCACCCGGCGCTGAAGCGGCTGACGGCGCTGGCCGGGCGCACCAGCCGCGAAGAGGACTGGTGCGCCTACGACCCGGCGCACGCCTGGGTGCCCGACGACGACGTCAGCCTCGCAGCTTCCGCCCGAACCACTCGGTGAACGCGGCGTCGACGCGGGCCGCTCCCGGCGTCCCGGGCGGGAAGTCGTGCGCCATGCCCTCGACCGTCACGAGCTCGGCGCCCAGCTTCTCGTGCAGGGCGGCGGCCGGCTCGCGCACGGCGACGTCGTCGTCCGCCCCGGTGACGAGCAGCAGCGGCGCGGTCAGCTCGCCGGCCCGGTTCACGAAGTCGTAGCGCGCCGCCACCGCGCGGGACCGCTCGGTCCACGAGTAGGTCACCCCGAACCGCCGCTCGTTGGCGGCGATCATCGGCGCGAGCTGGACGACCGGGCTGGCCACCGCGGCGGCCGTGATCGCGACGTCCCCGCGCGC
>NZ_JAAGNB010001325.1:0-6911 GCF_010550475.1 Amycolatopsis sp. SID8362 | reverse complement strand
GGCCGGGTGCCCCTTGGCGTACTTGTGGCCCTCGTCCAGCTCCAGCGAGACCAGGGCGACGCCGTTGAGCCAGGCCGCCGCGTCGGTGCTCACCAGCCGGCCGCCGCCGATCAGCGGGGCCGGTCCCGCGGGCGCGCGCCAGGCGTCCACCAAGGCCCGCTGCTCCGGCAGTGAAGCACCCAATGCGGTGACGCCGACGATGTCGAGCAGAACGAGGGACAGCCGGTCGAGCACCGCGGCCGGCACGCTCGCGACGTCCAGTTCGGCCACCCAGGCTCCCAGCGCCGCGGTGGCGGAAGCGGCTTGTTCGGTCTTCACAGTCCCAGGTACGCCTTCCTGACGCGCTGGTCACCGGCCAGTTCGGCGCCGGTGCCCTGCAGCACCGTCGACCCGCTTTCCAGTACGTACGCCCGGTCGGCGATGGCAAGCGCCTGCTTCGCGTTCTGCTCGACCAGCAGCACCGCCACCCCGCTGTCCCGGATGCGCTGGACCGCCTCCAGCACCGTCCAGGTCAGTTTCGGCGAAAGCCCGGTGGACGGCTCGTCGAGCATCAGCAGCCGCGGCCCGGCCATCAGCGCCCGGCCGATCGCGAGCATCTGCTGCTGCCCGCCGCTGAACGTCTGGGCGACCTGCGTCCGGCGCTCGGCCAGGACCGGGAACAGGTCGTAGACCTCCTTCAGCGACGTCGCGACCTGGGCGGGGGTGCGGGTCCACGCGCCCATCCGCAGGTTCTCCTCGACGGTGAGCGTCCCGAACAGCGCCCGGTCCTCGGGCACGTGCACCAGGCCGTCGCGCACCAGCTGGTCGGGACGGCGGCCGGCGGTCGGCGCGCCATCCAGGGTGACGCGGCCCGACAGCGGCTTGAGCTGCCCGCAGATGCTGCGCAGCGTCGTCGTCTTGCCCGCGCCGTTGGCCCCGACGAGCGCGACGATCTCGCCGGCGTCGAGGCGCAGGTCGACGTCGTGCAGGATCCGCATCCGCCCGTACCCGGCGCACACCTTCTCAAGCGTCAGCATGGGTGGGCTCCTCACCGAGGTAGGCGTCGATGACGCGCGGGTCGCCGGTGACCTCCGCGGGCGAGCCGACGGCGAGCACGCGGCCCTGGTCGAGCACGAGGACGCGGTCGGCCAGCCGCATCACGGCGGCCATGATGTGCTCGATGAACACCAGCGTGACGCCTTCCTGCTCGCGCAGGGCGGCGAGCAGGTCGAGCACCGGCTCGCGTTCGGCCGGGACGAGCCCGGCCAGCACCTCGTCGAGCAGCAGCACCTTCGGCCGGGTCGCCAGCGCCCTCGCCAGCTCGAGCCGTTTGAGCCCGGCGGTCGGCAGGTCGGTGGCGTTGCGGTGCGCCCACGGCCCGAGCCCGACCCGGTCGACGACGTCGAGGGCGTGCTCCCGCAGCTTCTTCGCGCTCAGCCGGTGGTGCTGGGCGGCGAGGCTGACGTTCTGCGCGACCGTCATGCTCGCGAACGGCCGCATCAGCTGGAACGTGCGAACCATCCCGGCTCGCGCGATCCGGTCGGGGGCGCGGCCGGTGACGTCGTCGCCCGCCAGCCGCACCCGGCCGGTGTCCGGGGTCAGCGCGCCCGAAATGACGTTGAAGAGGGTCGTCTTGCCCGCGCCGTTCGGCCCGATGACGCCGAGGATCTCGCCCTCGCCCACGGTCAGGTCCACATCGGACAGTGCGTGCACGCCGCGGAACGCCTTGCCGACGCCGCTCACCTCGACGATGCTCATCGACGCCACCTCGCTGCGAGAGTTCCGACGATCCCCTTGGGCAGCAACCGCACGATCAGGATCACCAGCACCGCGTACAGCACGACGTCCAGCCCGCTGCGGCCTTGCAGGAAGCCCAGGAACTCCGGCGGGGTGCGCAGGAGCGTCGCGGTGACGTCGGTGAGCGAGCCGATGATGATCGCGCCGACCACCGGGCCCCAGACCGTGCCGATGCCGCCGATGACGACGGGCACGATCGCCTGGATCGAGATGGCCGAGCCGAACCCGAGATCGGGGTTCACGAACAGGTAGTACTGCGTGTAGAAGGCACCGGCCACGGCGGTGATCGCCGCGGACAGCGCGACCGTGAGCAGCTTGTGCCGCAGCACCGGGGCGCCCAGGGACGCGGCCGCCAGCTCGTCGTCGCGGATCGCGGTGACGTACCGGCCGGCGCGCGAGTGCAGGAAGACGATGCTGATCGCGACCGCCGCCCCGGCCAGGACGAGCGCCACCCAGAAGTACGCGGGCGAGTCGGCCGGGAACTGGATCAGCCACAGCGACGAGTCCTGGATCAGCGGCACGCTGAAGCCGACGGCCTTGTTCGCGAACGCGCTGCTCGTGACGATCAGCCTCAGCATCTCCGCGAACGCGAAGGTGGCCAGTGCGAAGTACGCGCCCTGAAGCTTGTAGCGGAAGGAGAAGTAACCGATGACCACGGCGACCGCGGCGGCCACCGCCATCCCGGCCAGCATCCCGATCCACGGCGACACGTTGTGCTTCACCAGCAGGTACGCGCTCGTGTAGGCACCGAGGCCGAAGTACGCGGCGTGGCCGAAGCTGAACATCCCGCCGAAGCCGCTCATGATGTTCCAGCCGACGGCCATCAGCAGGAAGATCAGGATCCGGACGGCGACCGCGCCCTGCGCGGCGGGGAGGATCAGCGGCAGCGGGATCGCGACCAGCACGAGCACCGCGAGGATCGCCAGCTGCTTGTTCTGCGGCCGCAGCGGCGGCGCCTTGACGGCCGCCGCGGAACCGGCGGGCGCCTCGATGGTGATGGCACTCATGCGCGCCTCCCGAACAGGCCCTGCGGACGGAGGAACAGCACGAGCAGGAACACCACGAACACGCCCAGCAGGGAGCTTTGGCCGCCCAGGTAGATCGTCGTGAGCTGCTCGACCAGGCCGATCAGCAGGCCGCCGACGAGCGCGCCGACGACGTTGCCCATCCCGCCGAGCACCACGACCACGAACGCCGTGATGTTGAACTGCTCCCCCAGTGTCGGGGTCACCGTGACCAGCGGGCCGGCGAGCACCGCCGCCGCGCCCGCGCACGCCGTGCCGATGGCGAAGGTCAGCGTGTGCATCCGGCGGACGTTGATGCCGACCAGCGCCGCGCCGGGCGCGTTCGCGGCCACCGCGCGGATCGCCGTGCCCAGCCGGGTGCGCCGCAGCAGCCAGTACAGCAGGCCGCCGAGCACGATCGCGCCGAGGAACGCGTACAGCCGCGAACCCGCGACGACCGCGCCCAGCAACGGGAACTGGAAGTCGCCGGGCAGGTCGATGGTCTTGGGCTCGGCGCCGAAGAACATCAGCAGGCCGTTCTCCAGCAGCAGCGACAGGCCGAGCGTGATGAGCAGCTGGTTCTCCAGCGACCCGCCGCCCGCGCCCGACAGCAGTCCGCGATGGACGGCCGCACCGAGCAGGAACAACACGGGCACCGCGACGACGAGCGTCAGGTACGGGTGCAGCCCGGTCGCCTGGATCACCCCGAACGACAGGAACATCGCGACCGTGAGGAACGCGCCGTGGGCGAAGTTGACGATGTCGAGCACGCCGAAGATCAGCGTCAGGCCCATCGCGATCAGGCCGTAGAGGCCGCCGGTCAGGACGCCGGTGACCACCGACTGCCAGACCACCAGCCCGCTGCCGGACTGCAGCAGCGCGACCACGATCGCCACGACCAAGACGGCGGCGACGATGCCGGCGCGGCCGAGGAAACCCTTGTCCGCCTTGGCCTTCTTGTCGGGTGGTGCGGTTTCGGGGACGACGGGCGCCCCGGTGTCGAGTTCGGTCATGGACGCCACGCCACCCTGTAGTCGGGCCGGGATTCGGCTTTTTCGGGGGGATAGACCTGCTGCACTCGCCCGTCCAGGACCTGCATCAGGACGGGGAAGGCGTTGCTGTTGTCGCCGTTCGGCGCGAACCGGATCGGCCCGCGGCCCACGGTCAGCGGTGCGACCTGGGACGCGGCGATCGCGTCCCGCACCTTCCGCGGGTCGGTGCTCGCGGCCTGCTCGACGCCGTGCGCGATCACCTGGACCGCGTCGTAGGAGAGGACCGCGCCGGTGCGCATCGGGTCGCCGTAGAGCTTCTGATACTTCTCGCGCAGCGCGACGGTTTCGGGGTTCGTCGCGTCGTAGTGGTAGTTGGTGCTGAAGTAGAGGTTGCCGAGCGCGGCCGCGTCGGCGACGAACTTCGGCTGGTCGTAGGCGCCGTTCGAGACGCCCCACACCGCGCTGAGGTCCGGCTTCACCGACGCGATCGCCTTGGCCGCCAGCAGGCTGTCGCGGTAGTACCCGGCCACCGCCAGCACGTCCGCGCCCGAGGCCTTGACCTGCGTGACCTGTGCGGTGAGGTCGCTGACGGTCGCGGCGTCGTAGCTGATGTTCGGGCCGACCTCGATGCCGAGCTGCTTGGCCGCGGCGGTGAAGGCGTCGGCCGCGCCGCTGCCGAAGTCGCTCTGCTCGTGCAGGAACGCCACCTTGCGGACCGGCTTGCCCGCCTGCTCCGACACGGCCTTGAGGTACTGCGCGGCGGCCGACGCGATCGCCTTGCTGCCGGGCTGCACCCGGAAGGAGTACTGGTAGCCGTGGGAGAAGATCGCGTCGGACGCGGTCACGTCCATCACGAACGGGACCCGGTTGCGTTCGGCCACGACGGCGACGTTGGTGCTCACCGCGCTCTGGTACGTCCCGACCAGGCTGACCGCGCCGGCCGAGATGAGCCGCTGGGCCTCGCTCTGCCCGATGTCGGCCTTGCCTTGCGTGTCCCCCGTGACCAGCTCGACCTTGCGGCCGCCGAGCGACTTGATGCCGCCGGCCGCGTTGATCGCGTCCACCGCCAGCTGCGCTCCACGGCGCATCTGCAGGCCGTCGACCGCGTTCGAGCCGCTGACCGGGTGCAGGGCGCCGATCTTGACCGGGCCTTCGTCCCGCCCCGCGGCGGCTCCCCCGGCCCCCATCGGAGCCGATCCCCCGCACCCGGTCACGAGCAGGGCCACCGCCCCGAGCCCCGCGACGAGCATTCGTGCGGACATGTCACCTCTTCCCCTTCGGCAGGGCTGTCGTTCCGCTTAGCGAAACGGCAGGTTTGTTGCCGGTCATCGTGACACCCGCCCCAACGTCAGGTCAACATCTGCGCACAACTTGACGGATGAGCGTGATCAGTGCGAACTTGGAAAACACCGAACGACGTCGCTACGAAACTCGACGTTCACAAGTGTTCCTCTCGGCGAAACGGTGGTCCGCCCCGGCTCGCTGGACGAGAAAGGCAGGTACGCCCCATGACGGGCGCTTTGTCCGGGATCCGGGTGCTCGACACCGCCACCCTGTTCGCCGGCCCGCTCGCCGCGACGCTGCTGGGCGACTTCGGCGCCGAGGTGATCAAGATCGAGCACCCGAACGGCGACCCCGTCCGCAGCCACGGCGCGCACCGCGACGGCGTCGGCCTCTGGTGGAAGATGCTCGGCCGCGGCAAGAAGGCGATCACCCTCTACCTCGGCTCCCCCGAGGGCCAGGAGATCTTCAAGAAGCTGGTGGCCGACGCCGACGTCGTCGTCGAGAACTTCCGCCCCGGCACGCTGGAGCGCTGGGGTCTCGGCTACGACGAACTCAGCAAGATCAACCCGGGCCTGGTGCTCACGCGCGTGACCGGGTTCGGGCAGATCGGCCCGTACGCCAAGCGGCCCGGTTTCGGGACGCTCGCCGAGGCGATGAGCGGGTTCGCGGCGATCACCGGCGAGCCGGACGGCCCGCCGACGCTGCCGCCGTTCGGCCTCGCCGACGGGATCGCCGCACTGACCACCGCCTACGCCGTGATGACCGCTTTGCGGGCCCGCGAGCAGACCGGCCGTGGGCAGGTCGTCGACCTCGCCATCATCGAGCCGATCCTGACGCTGCTCGGCCCGCAGATCATCGCCTACGACCAGCTCGGCACGCTGCAGCCCCGCACCGGCAACCGGTCCACGAACAACGCGCCGCGCAACACCTACCGCACCCGCGACGGCAGCTGGGTCGCCATCTCCACCAGCGCCCAGTCCATCGCCGAACGCGTGATGCGGCTGGTCGGGCGCCCCGAGCTGATCGACGAGCCGTGGTTCGCCAGCGGCGCCGAGCGCGCGCAGCACGCCGACCTGCTCGACGACGCCGTCGGCTCGTGGATCGCCGACCGCGACCGCGACGAGGTCGTCAAGGCGTTCGAGGAGGCCCAGGCGGCGGTCGCGCCGATCTACACCGCCGCCGACGTCATGACCGACCCGCAGTTCGCGGCGCTGGGCACCATCGCCACCGTCGACGACGAGGAACTCGGGCCGGTGAAGATGCAGAACGTGCTGTTCCGGCTGTCCGAGACGCCCGGCGGGATCACCTCCGCCGGGGCGCCGCTCGGCGCGCACACCGCCGAAGTCCTCGGCGGTCTCGGCCTCGGCGAGCCGGAACTGGCCGCGCTGCGGGAAAAAGGCGTGATCAAGTGATCCCGCGCAGCTGGCTCTACGTCCCCGGCGACCGGCCGGACCGGATCACGAAGGCACTGAACGGCCCGGCGGACGCGGTCATCATCGACCTCGAGGACGCCGTCGCCGCGGCCGCGAAGAACGAAGCGCGGCGGAACGCACTGTCCGCTTTGGACGGTGGCGCGACCGCCTACGTCCGGATCAACGCGCCGGGCACCCCGGCCGGGGAAGCCGACATCAAGGCAGTGCGCGGGGCCGCGGGCGTCCGCGTGCCGAAGTGCGAGGACCCGGGCGAGGTGCGCCGGGTCGCCGACGCGCTCGGCGTGCCCGTGTACCCGGTGCTGGAATCCGCGCTGGGCGTGGAAAACGCCCTGGACATCGCCACCGCGCACCCGCTCGTCGCGGGAATTTCGCTCGGTGAAGCCGATCTCGCCGCGGACCTGCGCGTCGCCGGCGGGGACGCG
>NZ_JAAGNB010001272.1:0-7650 GCF_010550475.1 Amycolatopsis sp. SID8362 | reverse complement strand
CGCCGAGATCGTCACGGTCTCCGTGCCGCCGTCGGTGTCCTCCACCATCACCACGGCGTCGGCGCCGGGCGGCAGCGGGGCGCCGGTCATGATCCGGTGCGCGGTGCCCGGCTCGAGCGGCCGGACGTCGACCCGGCCGGCCGGGATGTCGTCGGCCACCGGCAGGGTGACCGGCGCCGCGGTGACGTCGGCGGCGCGGACCGCGTAGCCGTCCATCGCGGAGTTGTCGAAGGGCGGCAGGGACACGCCGGCCCGCACGTCTTCGGCCAGTACGAGGCCGGCGGCGGCGGCGAGGGGCAGTGCGGTCGCGGGGGCGGTGCCGAGGAGCTCGGCGACGCGGTCGCGGTAGTCGTCGACGGAGATCACCGGACCATCCTCCCCGCCTTTCGGGCTCGTGCAAGACTCTGCCCGTCACACGCACGCGATGGGGAGCAAGCATGCAGGTTCAGGTCCGTCAACAGCCTTCGTTCGCCGTCGCCCGGCTGATGCTGGCGCCCGGTGAGCCGTGCCAGGTCGAGTCCGGCGCGATGATGGCCACCAGCTACGGCGTGCAGGTCCAGTCGCAGGCGCAGGGCGGGATCATGAAGGGGCTGGGCCGCGCGTTCCTCGGCGGCGAGTCCTTCTTCATCTCCACCTTCACCGCGCCCCAGAACGGCGGCTGGGTCGACGTCGCCGCCAACCTGCCCGGCGACATCCAGGTGGTCCCGCTCGACGGCCGCACCGGCTGGGCCGTCACCCGCGGCTGCTGGCTCGCGTCGTCGCACGGCGTGCAGACCGAGACCAAGTGGGGCGGGATGAAGAACCTGATGGGCGGCGAAGGCGGGTTCCTGACCCACGCCACTGGCCAGGGCCAGCTGCTCGTCTCCTGCTACGGCGCGGTCGAGACGATCACGCTGCAGCAGGGCGAGATGGTCACCATCGACACCGGGCACGTCGTCGCGTACGCCGACACCGTGCAGTACCAGATCCGGAAGGTCGCGACCGGCATCATCCAGTCCATGAAGAGCGGCGAAGGCCTGGTGTTCGACTTCGTCGGCCCCGGTCAGATCATGACGCAGACGCGCAACCCGTCCGCGTTGGTGAGCTGGATCATCTCCCACGTCCCCTCCCGCTGATGCGCGTCCAGACCCGGCACACCCCCGCCTTCGGCGTCGCCCGCGTCCTGCTGGACCCGGGCGAGGCCGTGCAGGCGTCGCCCGAGACGTTGCTGGCCAGCCGGTTCGGGGTCACCGAAACGCCGGCCGGGCGCGGCGGCGTCCGCGCGAGCAAGGCGACGACGGTGGTCTACACCGCGCCGTCCGACGGCGGCTGGATCGACTTCGCGCCGCTGCGCCCCGGCGACGTCTACCCGCTGGACGTCGGCGGCGGCACGGGCTGGTCGGTGCACCGCGACGCGGTGCTGGTGCGGCCCTCGACGGTCCGGCACGACCCGAACTGGACGCCGTTGCAGCAGCTCTTCGGCGCGGACTCGGGGTTCCTCGAGCACTACAGCGGGACCGGCCCGCTCGTGCTGGCCGCGCCCGGCCCGGTGGACGCGTTCGAGCTGGGCAAGGGCGAGCTGGTCACGGTCCGGCCGGACTACCTGCTGGCCTACCCGGACACCGTCCAGTGCCGCCTGCGGGCGCTCGACCCGGGCGGCTCGCAGTCGCTCCGCAGCGGCGAAGGGCTCGCCGTCGACTTCGCGGGGCCGGGGACCGTGCTCGTGCACGCGCGGAACAGACGCCTTTCGGGCACGTGATCTTCGGACGAATTGCCCATTGCCGCGGACAATAATTCCGGTAGCGTGATTGGCACTTCCGCCGCTGGCCTCCGCTCGGGCCAGCGGATCCTTTGTGCTGAGGGAGGGCGCCGTGGCTGTCGGCACCGTCAAATGGTTCAACTCGGAAAAGGGCTACGGGTTCATCGAATCGACGGAGGGTCCGGACGTCTTCGTCCACTATTCGGCCATCCAGTCCGAAGGATTCCGCACTCTGGACGAAGGCGATCGCGTCGAGTTCGAAGTGCAGTCCGGCCGCGACGGTCGTAGCCAGGCAGCCGACGTGCGCAAGGTTTCGTAGCGGAGCCGGTCAGCTGATCGGTGAACCCCCGGCAGGCGCCGAACCTGGGGCGTTAGGCTGCGGGCGTGACAGGCGATGTGTCGGGGGACCTCACCGGTCGCCGGCTGGGCAACTACCGCATCGACGGGGTGCTCGGCAAGGGCGGCATGAGCGTCACCTACAAGGCCACGGACGTGCGTCTCGGCCGCAAGGTGGCGCTGAAGGTCATCGGTGACCACCTCGGGGCCGACGCCGAGTTCCGCGAGCGGTTCGTCGACGAGGCGCGCAACACCTCCGCGATCGACCACGCCAATGTGGTGCCGCTGTACGACTTCGGCGAGCTCGACGGCATGTTGTACATCGCCATGCGGATGGTCGACGGCGGTGACCTCGCCGGCCTGATCGCCGGCGGCCCGATCGCGCCCGCGCGCGCCCTGACCATGCTCGACCAGGTCGCGGACGCCCTCGACACCCTGCACAACCGTGGTCTGGTCCACCTGGACGTCAAGCCGGCGAACGTGCTCGTGACGAAGAAGGAGACGTCGCGCGAGCACGTGTACGTCGCCGACTTCGGCCTGACGCGCCGCGGCGCGACCGGCCACCGCACCCGCGGCGGCGACTTCCTCGGCTCGCCGACGTACGCGGCGCCGGAGCACCTGCGCGGGGAGCCGCTGGACGGGCGCACCGACCAGTACGCCCTGACGTGCGTCCTCTACGCCTGCCTGACCGGCAGCCCGCCGTTCAAGGGCGACGTCCCGACGGTGATCAAGGGCCACCTCAACGGCGAGCCGCCGTCGATCTCGCGCGCGGTCGCGCTGCCGCCGTCGATCGACGAGGTCGTCCGGCGCGGCATGGCCAAGAACCCGGCCGACCGCTACCCGAGCTGCGTGGAGATGGTCGCGGCCGCCCGCCGCGCGCTCGGCCAGCTGGCGACGTCCGACACCCCGCCGGGCCCGCCCGGGTCCAATTCGGGTGGAGTTCCCGCGCCGCACCGTCCTGGTCAGGTACAACAGGGGCCGCACCAGAACAGCGCACCGCAGGGAGAGGGGGCCCCCGTGCACCCGTACGGAGGACAGCAGCAGCCCGGCTACGGCCAGGGGCCCGGGGGGCCTGGAGGCCCTGGGGGCCCTGGGGGCCCGCCGCAGGGGATGCCGCCGCAGGGGCCGCCGCCCGGCTACGGCTACCCGCAGCAGCCGGGAATGCCGCCGCAGGGCCCGCCGCCGGGGTACGGCTACCCCCAGCAGCAGCCGGGGATGCCGCCGCAGGGCATGCCACCGCAGGGCTACGGCCAGGACCCGATGCGTCTGCGCCCGCCGATGCCCGCAGGCGGCGCGGGCGCGTTCCACCAGCCGAAGAGCGGTGGCGGCAAGAAGTGGATCTTCATCGTCCTCGGGCTGGTCGTCGTGGCCGGCCTCGTCGTGGGCGCGATCTTCCTGTTCTCGGACAGCGGCAGCGGTGGCGGCGGTGGCCAGACGACGGCCCCGAACATCCCGGTCGGCCCTGGTGGCTCGCAGACCAACCCGACGTCGTCGCTGAACGCGCCGCCGACGTCGATCAGCATCAAGCCGGGCAACTGATCGTGCGGCGCTGAGCAGGTCTTCTTGCACTCTCCCCCCGAGAGTGCTAAACACGGTCTTGGCACTCGACGCCGTCGAGTGCCAAAGGTCGGGACGGTGAGGCTGACCCCCACCCGGGTGCAGTCGTCCGTCGCGGGCACCGAGCCTGGCCGAGGAAAGAGTCCTGCTGCCGCCGCTGCAAGGCTGTGACATCGAACAGCGCAGCGCGGCGGTGGCGCCCAATACCGGAGGACCACACCGCAATGGCCAAACTGATCGCGTTCGACGAGGACGCCCGCCGCGGTCTCGAGCGCGGCTTGAACACCCTCGCCGAAGCCGTCAAGGTGACCCTCGGCCCGCGGGGCCGGAACGTCGTGCTCGAAAAGAAGTGGGGCGCGCCGACCATCACCAACGACGGTGTCTCCATCGCCAAGGAGATCGAGCTCGAGGACCCGTGGGAGAAGATCGGGGCCGAGCTCGTCAAGGAGGTCGCCAAGAAGACCGACGACGTCGCGGGTGACGGCACCACCACCGCCACCGTGCTCGCCCAGGCCCTCGTCCGCGAGGGGCTGCGCAACGTCGCCGCCGGCGCCGACCCCATCTCGCTCAAGCGTGGCATCGAGGCGGCCGTCGAGGCCGTCACCGAGCAGCTGCACAAGGCCGCCGTCCAGATCGAGACCAAGGAGCAGATCGCTGCTACCGCCTCGATCTCGGCCGCTGACCGCACCATCGGCGAGCTGATCGCCGAGGCGCTGGACAAGGTCGGCAAGGAAGGCGTCGTCACCGTCGAGGAGAGCAACACCTTCGGCCTCGAGCTCGAGCTCACCGAGGGCATGCGCTTCGACAAGGGCTACATCTCCGGTTACTTCGTGACCGACCCGGAGCGTCAGGAAGCCGAGCTCGAGGACCCGTACATCCTCCTCTTCGGCTCCAAGATCTCCACCGTCAAGGACGTGCTGCCGCTGCTGGAGAAGGTCATCCAGTCCGGCAAGCCGCTGCTGATCATCGCCGAGGACGTCGAGGGCGAGGCCCTGGCCACCCTCATCGTCAACAAGATGCGCGGCACCTTCAAGTCCGTCGCCGTCAAGGCCCCGGGCTTCGGTGACCGCCGCAAGGCGATCCTGCAGGACATCGCGATCCTGACCGGTGGCCAGGTCATCTCCGAGGACGTCGGCCTCAAGCTGGAGAACGCGGACCTGTCCCTGCTGGGCAAGGCCCGCAAGGCCGTCATCACCAAGGACGAGACGACCATCGTCGAGGGTGCGGGCGACGCCGACCAGATCCAGGGTCGCGTCAACCAGATCCGCGCCGAGATCGAGAACTCGGACTCGGACTACGACCGCGAGAAGCTGCAGGAGCGGCTCGCGAAGCTGGCCGGCGGCGTGGCCGTCATCAAGGCCGGCGCCGCGACCGAGGTCGAGCTCAAGGAGCGCAAGCACCGCATCGAGGACGCGGTGCGCAACGCGAAGGCCGCCGTGGAAGAGGGCATCGTCGCCGGTGGTGGCGTGGCCCTGATCCAGGCCGCCGAAGCCGCGTTCGCGGGCCTGAAGCTCGAGGGCGACGAGGCCACCGGTGCCAACATCGTCAAGGTGGCCGTCGAGGCCCCGCTCAAGCAGATCGCGATCAACGCCGGCCTCGAAGGCGGCGTCGTGGTGGAGAAGGTCAAGGGCCTGCCGCAGGGTCACGGCCTCAACGCCGCCACGGGTGTCTACGAGGACCTGCTCGCCGCCGGCGTGCCCGACCCGACGAAGGTCACCCGCTCCGCGCTGCAGAACGCCGCTTCCATCGCGGCGCTGTTCCTGACCACCGAGGCCGTCGTGGCGGACAAGCCGGAGAAGGCTTCGGCCGCTCCCGCCGACCCGTCCGGTGGCATGGGTGGCATGGACTTCTGAGTTCGGCCGCTTGACCGGAAAAGCCCGGTCCGCTTCGGCGGGCCGGGCTTTTCTCATGGCTTCGTGAAGAACCAGACGGCGTACGCACCCAAGATGACGACGCCGAGGGCGAGCACCCCCAGGCCCCCGAGCCAGGCGGTGCTCGCCTCCTCCGCTTCCAGCGCGACGACGATCGCCCCGATCCCGGTGAGCAGGATCCAGATCGCCAGCCCCGCGGCGGTGTAGAGCACGGTCTTGGTGACCGTCGTGCTGCCGGTGTCGTTGAACGCGAGCGCGAAGAACGCGGCGAAGGCGGTCAACCCCAGTCCCGCGATCAGGTAAAGCCCGCCGAGGATCCCGACGACGACCCTCGCGGCCGTTCTGCTCCCTTGATCCACGAAAGCGGACCCTAACCCCTCGAACGGGATCCGCCGGATCTTTTGCGCCGCCCGGTCTACCGTGCTCAGCCGAACGCACCCCCGGCGGGCACCGGTTCCCCCTGCGAACCGGCGCCCGCCACCGTCAGGAGTCCTCTTCCGGCGTCAGGATGGCGGCGGCGATGTAGATCGGGATCGCGATGCCGACCGAGAGGAACACGGCGGCGACCAGGCCGATGCGCAGCACGTTGGCGTCGATGCCGAGGTAGGTGGACCAGCCGCCGCAGACGCCGGTGAGCATCTTGTCGGACTTGCTGCGGCGGAGCTTCTTGGTGGGGGCGTACACGCTGTTCGTCATGGCTCAATACTGGCTCGCGGGCCACCCTGACCACATCCGGAACGGCCCGGACCCCGACCCTGAACTTCGGTCTCGGGGTCAGGTGAGCGCGCGCACGCGCGCCAGCCGGGCTTCCCATGCGGCCTGGACGTCCGGCGTGGCCGGGTAGACGTCCGCGGGCTCCGGCGCCCGGCGCGGCACCGGCAGGTAACCGTCCACAGGGGACAGTGACTCGGCGCAGACGTCCCCTTCCAGCAACGAAATCGTGCCGAGACCGCAAGCGAAGTCGAGCTCCGGGAGTGCGCCCGCGAGCGCCAGGCCCGCCGCGAGGCCGACGCTCGTCTCCACCGCCGACGACACCACGCACGGCAGCCCGCACGCCTCCGCGACCTCCAGCGCCCGCCGCACCCCGCCGAGCGGCGCCACCTTCAGGACCGCGATGTCCGCCGCGCCGGCGACCGCCACCTTCAGCGGGTCTTCCGCGCGGCGGATCGACTCGTCGGCGGCGATCCGGACGCCCACCCGGCGGCGCACCGCGGCCAGGTCGTCGATCGTCGGGCACGGCTGCTCGGCGTACTCCAGCCCGCCCGCCGCCTTGTCGAGGTCCGTGATCGCGCGGACCGCCGTGCCGACGTCCCAGGCCATGTTGGCGTCGACGCGGATCGCGCCGTCCGGGCCGAGCGCGTCGCGGACCGCCTCGACCCGGGCGCAGTCGTCCGCGAGGGAGACGCGCGGGTCCGCGACCTTCACCTTCGCCGTGCGGCAGCCGGACGCGCGCACGAGTTCGTACGCCTGCTCCGGCGGGACCACCGGGACGGTCGTGTTCACCTCGACCCGGTCGCGGACCGGGGCCGGCCAGCCTGCTTCGCTCGCTTCCAGCGCCGCACCCAGCCAGGGCACGCTCTCGGCGTCCGAGTAGTCGGCGAACGGGCAGAACTCGCCCCAGCCCGCCGGGCCGCGCAGCAGGACGCCCTCACGGACGGTGATGCCGCGGAACCGGGTGCGCAGGGGAATCGCGTAGACCTTCATCGACGCCGATCATGCCACCGTCCCAGGATCGGCGAACGGATGCAGAACCGCGCATCCGGAGGAGAGAATGACCCCGTGGTCCTCGATTTCCGCGTGCTGGGTCCGGCCGAGGTCACGGCCGACGGCCGCCCGGTACCGCTCGGGGGCAGCCGGCCGCTGATCGTGCTGGCCGGTCTTCTGCTGCGCGCGAACCGGGTCGTGCCGGTCGACGAGCTGGGCCGCTGGCTGTGGGACGACGACCGCCGCCGCTCCAAGGGCGCGCTCCAGACGTACGTGCTGCGCCTGCGCCGGGCGCTGGGCGACCAGGTCGCGATCCGCACCGAAAGCGGCGGCTACCTGATCGAGCTCGACGACGGGCTGCTCGACCTGTCCCGGTTCCGCGCGCTCGCCGCCCGCGGCAAGGCCGCGCACGACCGGGGCGAGAGCCGCCAGGCGGCCGCGCAC
>NZ_JAAGNB010001219.1:0-16412 GCF_010550475.1 Amycolatopsis sp. SID8362 | reverse complement strand
ACGAATTCGCGGCGCCGGCGCTCGCGTTGCCCCGCCCAGCGCGCCGCGCGGCCGTCGCCGGGCCCGGTGCCCGCTCTGGAAGCCATCACTTCGCGAAGCGTACCGGGTAGCGATTAAGGGCTACACTTCTGTAACTGTTACTTTGTGCGCTATCAAATCACCGAGAGTGCAAGCGGCGCTGAATCGGAGTATCGATGGACGAATCCACAGACGACGACCACCTGCCGGATCGGCAGCTGCTCGCCGAATTGCGGGCGGGGAACCCCGCCGCGGGGGATCGGCTGTTCCGTCGGCACGCCGAGCCCCTGCGCCGGGTCGCGGCGCGCTGGGCCAGGCAGCCCGCGGAACGCGACGACCTGGTGGCCGAGGCGTTCGCCTGCGTGCTCGCGGTGGTCCGCGCCGGTGGCGGGCCGAAGGACGACCTGCGCCCGTACCTGGTCGTGACCATGCGGAACCTCGCCGCCCGCTGGAACCGTTACCGGGAACGGGTCGAGCCGCACGCGGTGGTCCCGGGTGCCGAAGTCGCCGAAGGCGCCGAGGAGCTGGTGCTCAGACGCTCGACCGACGAGCTGGTCAGATCCGCGTTCCACACCCTGCCGGTGCGCTGGCGGACCGTGCTCTGGAACATCGTCGCCGAAGGCCACACCCCGGCCGACCTGGCGCCGGTCATGGGCATCTCCCCGAACGGCGTCGCCGCGCTCGCCAGCCGGGCCCGCGCGGGCCTGCGGCTGGCCTACCTGCAAGCCCAGCAGCTCCCCGCGCCCCGCAGCCACGCCTGCCGGGATGCGTTGCGCCAGCTGGAGATCTGGCTGCGGGGCGGCCGCTACGACGCCTGCGCGGCGACGGTCGCGGCGCACGTCACCGAGTGCACCTCCTGCCGCCAGGCCGTTCCCGGCGCCGCCCGGGAGGGGCTGTTCGCCCTCGAAGTGTTCGTGGGCACCACTTCCCGCCGCGCCGGGCGCCGCACGCCGACGACCCCCGCCACGTGACAGGAACACCGATGAACACAGTGGACACACCGCACAACGGCCCGGCGACGCCCATCTTCGACACGCTGCTCGCCGAAGCCGGGCTGTCCTGGGTGGACGCCGGACCCGCGGCGAGCGGGGAACAACACACGAACGAGTGGTTCTGCGCGGACGACGTCGAAGCCGCGCCGCGAACGGACACCCCTGCGGGTTAGCTCATCCGGTGGATCTCTCGCCACCCTCGCGTCACGGTCGGCGACTGGGCCCGTCGAATTCCCGACACCAACGGGGAGGGCCGGACAGGTCGTCACGCGAAGGGGTGAGCGGTGGTCGATCGAGAGTGCGCGGGCAGAGCCGTGCGGGATCTCCGGAGCCGGTGGCGGATCGCGAGCATCAGCAGCGGGTGGCGGTTCCCGAGCGACTGGGCGGTCCCCGAGGTGGACGCGGTGTGCCGCGCCGTCCTGTGCGGCGGCGACGTCGACGGGGCGCTGGGCGGCCTGGGCCGGTCGCGGGCGTGGACCGGTGCCGGGCTGGACGAGACGTTGTACGACGTCGCGGCGTTGCACGCGGTCCTGGAGCACAATTCCGACGGGCTGATCTCCGCCGATCCCGGTGCCGCGCCGTTCGGCATGCTGCGTGCCGCCGCGGTGGGGTGGGCCGATCTGGCGGGTGAGGCGCCGGGCAGCGGGGCGACCGAGTCGTTCAGCGGCCTGGCGACCGAGGGGTACCTGCGGGTGCGGCTGGGGGAGGTGTACCGGCGCGTCGCGCGGAGCGGGAGTGAGCCGGTGCTGCTGGTGATCGGGCTCGATCTGTCGCGGGTGGACAGCTGGTCGAGCCCGATGGCGATGGTTCTGCTCGCGGACGTCCTGCGGCGGGTGTTCGACAGCGGGGAGACGGCTGCGGCACTGGGCCGGTCGACGGCTGTCGTGCTCGCCGAGCGTGACACCGGGATGGAGTATCGCGTCAGCACGCTGCGGCGCGAGATCGGCGACCGGTTGCGCGGTGATCCGCAGCTGGTCACCGCGGCTCGGCCGGAGGTGCGGTGGTACCCGCTGCCGGAGAGCCTGTCCGCGGCGCACGACCTGCTGCACCTCGTCGCCGGCCGCTGAAGCCGGCGGTGTGAGCGGCGTTACGCCTCGCCGTTGTCACGGCGTTCCCCCTGCCGGTGTCTGGTGGTCGATCGCACGCCATCCGGCAGCGCAGGAAGTGGAGAGACACCGTGAGCAAGGTCTGGTTCGTCACCGGTTCGTCCCGCGGCTTGGGCCGCCAGTTCGTCGAAGCCGCGCTCTCGCGTGGTGACCGGGTCGCCGCGACCGCGCGGTCGACGGCGAGCTTCGGCGCGCTCGTCGAAGCCCACGGTGACGACCTGCTCCCGCTGGCCGTGGACGTCACCGACAAGGCCGCCGTCACCGAGGCCGTCAAGCGGGCCGCCGAGCACTTCGGGCGGCTGGACGTCGTGGTGAACAACGCCGGTTATGCGCAGATCGGCGCGATCGAAGAACTGACCGAACAGCAGCTTCGCGACCAGCTGGAAACGAACGTCTTCGGCGCCATTTGGGTCATTCAGGCCGTATTGCCCTATTTGCGGGAGCAGCGCGCCGGGCACATCATCCAGCTGTCGTCGGCCGCCGGGCTGATCGCGATGCCGCTCGGCGGGGTGTACCAGGCCTCCAAGTGGGCGCTCGAAGCCCTCAACGAGACGCTCGCCCAGGAGGTCGCCGAGTTCGGCGTCAAGGTCACCATCGTCGAGCCCGCCGGCTTCGCCACCCGCGACGGCAAGAACCCGGATCCGCTCGCCAACGGCCACCTCGCCGACCCGATCCCCGCCTACGACGGTCTGCGCACCCGGCTCGCCGGAGCCATGCGCGACCAGCCCGCCGGCGACCCGGCCGCCGCCGCGCAGGCGCTGCTCACCCTCGTCGACACCGACCGCCCGCCGCTGCGCGTGCTCTTCGGCCAGGGCTTTTACCCGATGCTCAAGCAGGTTTACGCCGACCGGCTCGACACCTGGGCCCAGTGGCAGGACCTGTCCGCGCGGGCGCACGGCTGATTCCGGAGCCCGCAAGAACGTTGTTCCGGCCGGGGCGCGGGTGCTATACCGGCAGCGGCCCGGTGTCGCGCGGACGCGACGCCACGAGCGAGCGGAGTGTCCGGTGGCGAACCGTGCTTTCGCAGTGGCGGCGCTGGTCGCGCCCCTCCTCTTGACGGGGACCGCGGCAGCGGTGGCGGCTCCCGGCACGCCACCGGGGCGGCGGCTGACGATCGAAACGGTGTCGAACCCGCAGCCCGCGCTCGTCAGCGGGGAACAGGTCCTGGTCAAGGTCGTCCCGCCGGAGCGGGCGCGGGTCACCGTCCGGGCGAACGGCCGCGACGTCACCGCGAGCTTCCGCGCCCAGCCGGACGGCAGCCTGCTCGGCCTGGTGACCGGCTTGCGCGAGGGAACCAACGACCTGAGCGCGCGGACGAGCGGGCCCGGCCCGGACCAGCGGGCGAACCTGCGCGTCACTGACCACCCGATCAGCGGGCCGGTCTTCTCCGGCGCGCAGCAGCACCCGTTCTACTGCGAGACCCAGGCGTTCGGCCTCCCCGCGGCGCAGCAGCCGCTGTGCAGTGCGCCGACGCAGGTGAGCTACCAGTACCGGACCACCGCCGGGGCGTTCGCGCCGCTGGCGGACCCGGCGAGCCGGCCCGCGGACCTCGCGACGGCCACCGTCGACGGGCACGCGGTGCCCTACGTCGTCCGCGTCGAGCGCGGCACGATCGACCGCGCCGTCTACGAAATGGCGGCGCTCTACACCGGCACGCCGTCGCCGACCGCGCCCGACCCCGGCTGGAACGGGAAGCTGGTCTACACCTTCGGCGGCGGCTGCAACGGCGGCTACCACCAGGGTGCCTCGACCGGCGGCGTCGTCAACGACCTGTTCCTGGGCCGGGGCTTCGCGGTCGCGTCGTCGAGCCTGAACGTGCTCGACACCAACTGCAGCCCGATCATCTCGGCCGAGGCGGCGATGATGGTCAAGGAGCACTTCGCCGAGACCTACGGCCCGATCGCCCACACCATCGGCTGGGGCGGCTCGGGCGGGGCGATCCAGCAGTACGACATCGCCGAGAACTACCCGGGCATCGTCGACGGCATCATCCCCGGCGTCTCGTTCCCGGACCCGCTGAGCGTGGGCGGCCCGGTGTCGGACTGCCGCCTGCTGGACCGGTACTTCGCCGGACCGGGCGCGGCGTTCACCGCGGCGCAGAAGCAGGCCGTCGCGGGCTTCGCCAGCTACGACTCGTGCACCTCCTGGGACCTGACCTTCGCCAGCCGCGCGACCGCGACCGGCAGCTGCAACGCGGCCATCCCGGTCGCGGCGCGGTGGGATCCGGTCACCAACCCGGGCGGGGTCAAGTGCAACTCGAACGAGCAGCTGGTCAACCAGCTCGGGCGCGACCCGCGGACGGGGTTCGTGCGCAGCACGCTGGACACCACCGGCGTGCAGTACGGCCTGGCCGCGCTGAAGTCCGGGACGATCACCGCGGCGCAGTTCGCCGACCTCAACGCGAGCATCGGCGGCCTCGACTACACGGGGACGCCGGTGGCGCAGCGGACCGCGGCCGACCCGAAGGCGCTCGACGCCGCGTACGCCGACGGCATCGTGAACTCGGCGTCGCAGGGCTTGCGGGAGACGCCGATCATCGACCAGCGGACCGACCTCGACTTCGCCGGCCCCGGCAACGACATCCACACCACCGAGTGGTCTTACGTGCTGCGGCAACGGCTTCTGCGCGCCAACGGCACCGCGGCGAACCAGGTCATCATCGAAAACCACGCCACGGCGGCGGAAGCGGCGGCCGCGAGCGCGTACGAGCTCGACGCGATGGACCGCTGGCTGACCGCGATCGACGCCGACCGTTCGCACCGGAGCCGGCAGCAGAAGGTGCTGGCGAACCGGCCGGGCGACCTCGGCGACGGCTGCTACCTGTCCGCGTCGTCGCGGGTCACCGAAGCGCTGACGTACCCGGCGAGCGGCCAGTGCGGCGCGCTGTACCCGGTGGCGGCCAACACGCGGATGGTCGCGGGGGAGGGGCTGGCCCTCGACGTGCTGAAGTGCCGGCTGAAGCCGCTGGACTTCCGCGACTACCCGGTCACCTTCACCGCGGCGGACCAGCAGCGGCTGCGCGCGGCGTTCCCCGGCGGGGTGTGCGACTACCGCCGTCCGGGCGTCGGCCAGCGGCCTCCGGTCGGGACGTGGCTGGACTACGGCGACGGCACCACGCCGTAGCCCGCTATCGTTCCGCCATGCTCGATCGCCTCCGTGAGGACGCCAGCGCCGCCGCCCTCCTGGCGGACGTGTTCGACTTCGACGTCGCCCGCCTCGACCCCGTCGAACCGGTCCGGCTCGCCTCGGGCGGCGAGCTGCGCCCGATCGCCGGCGACGCCGCCGGCGGCACGTTCTTCTTGTGCGGCAACGGTCCCGTGCTCTACGCCGACTCCGAAGGCTCCGCCGGGATCGTCGCCGCCGACGTCGACGCGGTGGTTCGCCTGGTGGTCGGGGTGCCGACCTGGCACGACGTGGTGGCGGACGCGCCCGACGTCGACGCGATGCGCGAGTCCTTCGAGAGTTCCTACGCCGAGCTGAAGGCCGAGGAGCCGGAGCTCGACCGGCTCCGCGCCGAGGTCGCGGAGAAGCTGGACCTCGGCGAGGTCGACGTCGAGGAGCTGCTGGCGGCGCTGAGCCGGTGCCTGACCGAGCTGTCGCCCGGCTACGTGCTGCTCAACGAAGACGGCGACGAGTACGACCGCCTCTAGCTCCGACATTCGGCCGACCGGGTGACACCGGGGCCGCGCACTCAACCGGTTGCCGCTCGCCGGCGTGGTCGTCGTGCGCCGTGGGGAAGATCGAAATGGCTTACCATGGGCCGTGGTGAGCGCCGGAGGGTGTGGGGATGCTGGAAGGGCTGCTGTCGGCCGACGCGGGTGCGCTGTACGACGCGATGGTGCGGTCCGGGCCGGTGGCGCTGGACGATCCGCGGGCCGCGAGCGCGGCGATGCAGGAGCTGATCGACCGCGGGTTCGTGCGCCGCGACTACCGCGATGACCCGGTGCTGGCGCCGATGGAGCCGGTCCGGGCCGTCGACCACGCGATCCTCGGCGCGCAGCAGCGGCTGGTCGAGCAGCAGCGCCAGATCGTGTCCGCGCGCCAGCAGCTCGACATGCTCCAGACCGTCTACCGGGCGACCTACGGCGGCGGCAGCGACGCAGCCGTCGAGGTGCTGTCCGACCCGCAGCGGATCGGCGCGCTGTCGCTCGAGCTGTGCTTGTCCGCGAAGGAGGAGTTCCTCACCTTCACCACGCGGCACTTCAAGCGCAAACCCGACGCGAACACGGTGATGGCCCTGCCCGAGGCGGTGACCGAGCGCGGCGTGCGGCTGCGCAACGTCTACGAGCGCGCCGCGCTGGAGTTCGAGGGGGCGAAGGGCGTCGTCGAGGCCAGCATCGCCGCCGGCTGGAACATGCGGGTGGCGCCCGAGCTGCCGATGAAGATGGTGATCGCCGACCAGCACTCGGCGCTGCTGCCGCTCGACCCCAGCGGGATGGCGGGCGCGGTCTTCGTCCGCAGCCCGACCATCGTCGCCGGCCTGCGGATGCTGTTCGAGCTGGTGTGGAGCCAGGCCGTCCCGATCGGCGACGGCGACAGCGGGCAGCAGCGCCACGGCCTGACGCCGACCCAGGCCAAGGTGCTCGACCTGCTGGCCACCGGCATGACCGACGGCGCCATCGCCCGCCACCTCGACGTGAGCGAGCGGACGGTGCGCCGCCACGTCCAGGGCCTGCTTGATGCTCTGCAGGCCGACAACCGGGTGGCCGCGGTCCACGCGGCGACCCGGCTCGGCTGGCTGGGATAGCCGAGCCGGCCGGGGCCACCCGTCCTCGGCGCCATCGCCCGATGCGGCAGGGTTCGCTTCGGAGTGACCCCGGCTCGGTGTGGCCGGGCTTCTCGGTTTTGCCGCTGGTCCGGGGCGGGCGCGCGCTGCCCGGTACTGCGGCGGCGCTGGGCGTGTCGTCGGGTCCGCTTCGGAGTGACCCCGGCTCGGCGTGGCCGGGCTTCTCGGTTTTGCCGCTGGTCCGGGGCCGGTGCGCGCTGCCCGGCATCGCGGCGGGCTGGGTGCGTGGCCGGGTCCGCTTCGGAGGTACGCGGTGGCCCGATCGAAGGCTCGGCGCACGACGAAGGCCTCCGGCCGGTGAAGCAGTCCCCCGACAGCTCCACTCCACGACCGGAGGCCTCCCCCCTCACCCCTCCGTCATTGCAGCTGGCACGTGGGCACGCCCGCGGTCCAGATCCACACGCACCCCGTCCGCGGCTTGTCCGCCGCCGACGCTTCCGGTGCCGCCACGGCCCCGAACGCGAGCACCGCCGCCAGCACCCCGGTCACCATCCGCTTGATCATGTCGTCCTCCCCGCGAAAAGCGATCATCTCTGCTGTGTGACAAGTTAGGCCGCGATGTCTTACGCCGGGAGAGCAAGTCCGGCCACTGTCCGGATCCGGTCACGGGGGCCGGGCCGGGGGTTCCTCCTCCGGCTCCGGGTTGCCCACCCAGTGCAGGTTGTCCGGTTCGGGCCACCACCCCGGCGGGTCCGGGCGGGGGCCGCCCGTCTCGCCCCACCAGCGGGCGGCCGGTTCGTCCGCCATGGCCGGGCTACGCGCCGAACGGCTGGGCCGAGAGCAGGGTCTGCGTCCAGCCGCTGGTGTCGACCGGGTCGGTGCCGAAGCCCTGGATGTCCGAGCCGTCGAAGTCGAACGGGTTGTGGTCGTGGTAGCGGTACAGCGCGCCGTCGCGGGTCTGGCCGTAGTACAGGCCGTAGCCCGGGGAGACGATCTGGTCGAAGCTGCTCCAGCGGTCCGCCAGCGTCGTTCCGCTCCACGTGTAGTCGGGCGCGATGTGGTACGAGCGCAGGACGCCGGTGGTGCTGATGCCGATGAGCCAGTCGTCGCCGGTGGCCGCGATGGTGCGCATGGTGAAGCCGGTGCCGATCACGGCTCGCTGGCCGATCTGGGTGCTCGCGGGCTTGGGCCGGGAGACCACATAGGACATCAGCGTGCTGCCGGCGATGCCGTAGAGGTGGCCGTGGCCGTCGTAGGTCAGCATGTCGTGGGTCCAGCCGCTGCCGAGCGCGACCGGCGTGCCGAACTGCAGCGAGTTGTTGTTCGTGATGACGTCGACGCGGTAGAGCACGCCGGCCGGCGAGGTCGCGAGCACGGTGTTGAAGTTCAGCGTGGCCAGCGCCTTGGGCGCGAACCCGAGGTTGTCGCTCGAGACGAGGGTCTTGGTGCGGTCGCCGGTCTGCGAGTTGATGGTGCTGTAGGTCAGCCGCCCGTCGGCCAGCGCGCCGTAGACCGACACGGTGGTCGCGGCGGGGCCGCTCAGCTCGTCGACGATGCGCTGCGCGTCCGCGGCCTGCGGCTGGTAGCGGTCGGGGAAGGCCGACCGCTGCACGCGCTGGCAGACGTCGCCGATCGTGGCGGTGCGCCAGCTGCCGTTCGGGTAGAAGTCCTCCATCACGTCCAGGAACGCGTTGGTGGCCCAGGCCGGGTTGAGCCGCTGCGTCGCGGTGCCCCAGGAGTCGAGCTGCTGGAACAGGCCGAGGCTGGTGTGGTCGACCTGCTCGCTGATGTTTTCGATCGTGGATTCGACGATGGTGGTGGTGATCGCGATGACCGCGGCGCGCTCGTCGAGCCCGCGGGCCTGTACGGCGTTGATGACCGCCCGGGCGCAGGACACGCGGTACGGCGTCATGTAGCCCTTCAACGCGCCGGTGAGGACGCTGTTGAGGCGGGTGGCCGCCGCGCTGTCCGCCGCCGTCGGGCCGCCCGTGACGCAGGGCGCCGTCGCGTAGGCGGCCAGCTGCTGGACGCGGGCGGCCATGGCGTCGGTCTCGGTGGTGGCGCTCGCGGCGGTGGCGCCGGCGGTCAGGATGGACAGCGCGGCGAGGCCCGCCGCGATCGATCTCGTGGTGATGCGCATGGGAAAGCTCCAGGTGGGCGGGGCGGTGCCGCGGTGGTGGCCGCGGCACCGCGAGGAAGGGAAGGTCAGGCGCCGGGCGGGGAGACGTAGCCGGAGATCAGCACGTTGTCCGCGCCGGAGCGGGCGGTGTCGGGGTCGATCACGCGCCGCGTCACCTTGTTGCTGACGTTGCCGCCGACGACGGTGAGCGTGCCGTCGGGGTGCACCGCGGTGATCACGTCGACGTGGCCGCCCGTGGTGCCGTCCGGCGGGCCGTAGATGACCCAGTCACCGATCTTCGGGCTGCCGTGGGTGCTGCTGGAGCGGTACTTGAACAGGCCGTGGTCGACACCCCACTTGCCGAGGCCGCGGGCGACCCAGGTGCTGCGCGGCACGTCCGCGACGCCGGCCGCCGCCCAGGTCCAGGTGGCGAACATCGCGCACCAGTCGTTGGCGCCGTAGTTGCAGCCGTCGTTGTACTTGTCGCAGCTCGCTTCGGTGGTGCCGACTTCGCCGGTGGCGAGGGTGGCGATCTTCGAGCGCAGCGGCTTGACCGGGGTGGCGCTGGTGCAGCCGGCCGGGTCGGCCGAAAGCAGGTACTGCGTCCAGCCGCGCGAGGCGACCGGGTCGTCCAGGTGGTAGGCGATGTCCGTGCCGGAGCCGTCGGCCGGGTCGTCGTCCTCGTACCAGTACATGGCGCCGTCGGGGTTCTTGCCGTAGTACAGGCCGCCGCCGGGCGAGACGAGGTTTTCGAAGCTCTGCCAGCCCGCGTCGTCGAGCTGCGCGCGGGTGTAGGTGGTGCCGGTCTGCGAAACGGCGTAGCTGATCAGCTGGCCGTCGGACGCGGTCGCGATGAGCCGGTCGTCCCCGGCCGCCGCGAGCGTCTTGAGCGTGAACCCGCCGCTGCCGATCTCGCGGCGCTGCCCGATCTGGTTCGTCCCCGGCTTGGTCGCCGAGACCAGGTACTGCAGCAGGGAACCACCGGAGGTCGTGCCGTAGAGGTGGCCGTGGCCGTCGTAGGACAGCAGGTTGTGGGTCCAGCCGTGCTGGACGTCGATCGGGTCGTTGAAGGTGAGGCTGGAGCTGTTGGTGACGACGTCGACGCGGTAGAGGACACCGGACGTCGAGGTCACGAGCAGCGTGTTGAAGTTGAGCGTGGCCAGCGCTTTCGCGGTGAACCCGAGCGTCTTCGAGGAAACGACGATGTGCGTGATGTTGCCGGTGTCCGGGTCGATCGTGGTGTAGGTGAGCCGGCCGTCCGGCAGCACGCCGTAGACCGAAACCCCGCCGGCGCACGACGCGGCGGCCGAGGCGGGCGCGGCGGTCAGCGCGGTCGTGGTCAAGCCGCCGAGCAGCACGAGGAACGCCAGCACAGCGGCGCGCACTCTGGATCTGAACATGGGAAAACCCCTCGTCGAATGGAAGATTTCGCCGGCCGCGGCCCCGGGAAGGCGGCTCGACGGGGCAGAGCTTAGGAAGGGTTTCCGCGGTGGCGCATGAGCGAATTCGGCCATTGGCCGCACCCGGACAAGGACGGCTGCCGCACGCACGACGAGAACCGGGCCCGCCCCCTACGCGGGCCCGGTTCTCAGCTCGGGGTGCTGCTCTCCTGTGCGTGGGTGCGACTTCGCCGCCCGGCGGCCCTTACGCGCTCGCGAGGCACGTTCCCCCGTGCGGGGGAGGCGATCGAGGAGTGCGACTGTCCACGTTGGCCGGTCACGCGCAGTGCTAGAGTCGCCCGCCGAAGGAAACCTGCTTTTCGCTGCTGATCAAAGGATTTTCACCATGGAAGAACAGGCTGCGCTCCAAGCGGCCTCCCGTCGTCGGATCGCGAACGTCAGCCGCAGCCTGGCGGACGCGAGGTCGGCCGCCGACGACGACGTCGTCCGGGTGCACGTGGCGAGGCTGGAGCACGCCTTCGACCTCGCACTGCGGTTCACCCTCGGCGAAGGCGAGCCGAAGCCGGGGCGGAAGGCGATTCCCCGCCCCCGCAAGGCTTTGCCGCGGCACTGATCCGTCAGGCCAAGCGGGCGGCGCGGCCCAGGAGGTGCCGCCGCTCGGGTTCGCTGGTGGTGCGGCGGGCCGCCTCCTGGTAGCCCGCGCGCGCCGCGTCGTGGTCGCCGGCCAGTTCCAGCAGGTGGGCACGGACCGACACGAGGTGGTGCGAGCCGGCGATGCGCTCGTCGGCCGAAAGGGTGTCGAGCAGGGCCAGCGCGGGCGCGGGCCCGTGGACCTCGGCGACCGCGACCGCACGATTGAGCGTCACCGCCGGGTTGGGCGCCACGCGCTCGAGAACCGTGTAGAGAGCCAGGATCTGCCGCCAGTCGGTGACGTCGGCGGTGGCGGCCTCGTCGTGGACGGCGGCGATGGCGGCCTGGAGCTGGTACGGGCCGACCGGGCCGCTCGCCAGCGCGCCGGTCACCAGTGCCACGCCCTCGGCGATGGCGTCGGCGTCCCAAAGCGTCCGGTCCTGCTCGCCGAGCGGGACCAGCGACCCGTCCGCGGCGGTGCGAGCCCCGCGGCGGGCGTCGGTCAGCAGCAGGAGCGCCAGGAGCCCGGCCACCTCGCCGTCGGCGGGGACCAGCCGGTGGAGCTCGCGAGCCAGCCGGATCGCCTCGGCCGTCAGGTCCGCGCGTACCAGCCGGGTGCCGGACGTGGCCGTATAACCCTCGTTGAAGACGAGGTAGATCACGTGGAGCACGACACCGAGCCGGGCCGCCTGCTCGGCCGGCGGTGGCAGGGCGAAGCCGGCTCCGGCCGCCTTGATGCGCTGCTTCGCCCGGCTGATGCGCTGCGCCATGGTCGCTTCGGGCACGAGGAAGGCACGGGCGATCTCGGCGGTCGACAGGCCGCCGACGGCGCGCAGGGTCAGCGCGATCTGCGACGGCGGCGTCAGCACCGGGTGGCAGCACAGGAACAGCAGCGTGAGGGTGTCGTCGGGGTACACCTCGCCGCCGGCGGGAGGGGTGCGGAGGGCGTCGGCCTCCTCCCGGCGGCGGCGGGCGGCGTCGCTGCGCACCTGGTCGGCGAGGCGCCGCGACGCCACCGTCACCAGCCACGCGCGCGGGTTCTCCGGCCAGCCCTCCACCGGCCACTGGACGCTGGCGGCCACCAGCGCCTCCTGGACGGCGTCTTCGCAGGCGTCGAAGAGGCCGTACCGGCGCACCAGCACGCCGAGCACCTCGGGCACCAGCCGCCGGACGGCCTGCCAGCCGGTCACGGCTCGACGTTCGCCTCGTGCATCAGCGGCCGGACCTCGACGCCCCAATAGCGCGCGGACGGGGCACGCGCCGCGATTTCCAGGGCCCGGTCCAGGCTGTCGCAGTCGACGATCATGAAGCTGCCGAGGAACTCCTTGGCCTCGGCGTATGGCCCGTCGGTCACCACCGGCGTCCCGTCGGTGACCCGGACCATCTTGGTGTTCACCTCGTCGGCGACGCCGTAGGCGCCGACCAGTTCGCCCGACTCGAACAGCTCCTGGTTGAGCGCGTCGGTCTCGCGGATGATCTCGGCGAGGGTCTCCGCGCCCACCGAGGTGAAGGCTTCTTCGTTGCCGTAGATCAGCAGCATGTACTTCATCGCTCGCTCCTCGCTCACCGCCCGACCAGCTCGCCACTGGCGCCGCGGTCGTCCAGCACCAGCTTCGACCGCCCCGTGACGGTATAGCGGATGTGGGTCACCCCCGGCGATTCGACGACCCGGACGGGGACCAGCTCGACGCCGTCGTCCGCGCCGAGCCCGAGGCCGTCGAACAGGCGCTGGCCGGCACCGAGCAGGACGGGGGCGATGTGCAGTTCGAGCTGGTCGAGGAGACCGGCGGTCAGCACCTGGCGCAGCAGCTCCCCGCCCCCGGCGACCGCGACGTCCTTGTCCCCGGCGGCTTCGCGGGCCAGCTCGACGGCCCGTTCGGGCCCTTCGGTGACGAAGGTGAAGGACGTGCCCTGGCGGTGGAGCACCGCCCGGGGCCGGTGGGTGACGACGAACACCGGCGCGTGGAACGGCGGTTCGTCACCCCAGGGAACCTCGCCGGCGTCGAACATCCGCCGTCCCATCACGTAGGCACCGGCGGCCGCGAACATCTCGGCGACGATGTCGGAGTCGGCGGACTGCTCGCCGCCGGCGAAGCCCTGCCGCTCCCGCCAGGCCATGGCGTCGACGGCCCACCGCGTGACCCGGAAGAACCCGGGCGCTTCGGGCCCCTGCATCCAGCGGCTCATGTCGCCGAGGGCCTGGGTGTCGCGGGGGCCGGTGAAGAAGCCGTCGAGGGATACCGACATCTGGGCCGTCACCTTGGTCATCGTGGGTCCGCCTTTCGTGGTGGCGGCCTGGGGTGGCCGCCGGTACCCCTCAGTCGGAGCCGATTGGCCGTTCTCGACACGGTTCGCTCAGGGAATTTCGCTGGGCACGGACGTAGTGAATGACTCATTCATGTCGTCCGACGACATGAATGAGTCATTCACGTCACTCGGGGAGCCGCCTCGCTCACGGGATTTCGACCGGCGTTCCGGGCAGTACCAAGCGGACGGCGACGCCCGGCGCGAGCCGTGCGACAGCGTCGGCGTAATGGCGGGGGTCCTGGTCGCCGTGGGTGAGCATGCGGTCGCCGAGCCGTCCGCTGTGGAAGGCGTAGTGGTGCGGGATGGCCATCGTCGGCTTCAGCACCGCCGTCAGCCCGGCCGCCTCCTCGGCGTCCATGACCACCTGCTGGTGGTTCAGCGGCCGGACGCACAGGCCGTTCGTCGGCAGGATCGCCAGGTCGACGGGGCCGAACCGGTCCGGGATCGTGTCGAGTTCCGGGATGCGCAGCGAGTCGCCGCCGAAGAAGACCGTGCGCTCGGCCGACTGGAGCACGAAGGTGACTTCGTGGACGCCGTGCTTGCCCGGTGCCGCCGTCACGGTGAGGTCGCCGACCGTCGTGGCTTCCCACGCCTCGATGGCCCGGACGTCGCGGAAACCCTTGTCCCGCGCGAGAGCCGCGACGGTGCCGGGTCCGATCACCGGCGTCGCGAGGTCGAAGCCGCCGGTGACCAGTGCGTCGAGGTCGCAGTGGTCGTAGTGCTCGTGGCTGATGACGACCGCGTCGACGCGGCCCAGTGCCGGGACGGTCGAGGCGACCGGCTCGCCCTGGTAGTAGGTCGCGGTCTGGGTGAACCAGGGGTCGGTCAGCACGCGGAGCGCGCCGAACTCGATCAGCTGGCAGGCGTGCCCGATCCGGGTGACGCGCAGGCGGGTACTCATGCGCCGAGGTCGAGCAGTGCGCCGAGCAGCTCTTCGGGGGACTCGACCTGCGGCAGGTGGCCGGTGCGGGGGAGCAGCGTGAACTCCGCCAGCGGGATCGCCGCGGCGTAGGCCTTCCCGTACTCGGGATCGACGATGCCGTCGCTTTCGCCCCAGACGACGTGCACGGGAACGTCGAGGTCCGCGAGCCGCCCGGCGAGCGTCGGGTCCGTCATCGCGGGGCCGGTGTAGCCGATGAGGGCGCGGACGTCCGGGCTGGGGCCGGTGCCGCCGCCGGGCGGGACGGGCGCCTTGGCCGGGTCGTGCCAGGAGTGCGCCCGGATTTCGGCGGGGGACAGGCCGCTGATGTCGGTCGGCGGGTGGCCGTCGACCTCGATGCCGATCCCGTCGACGATCACGGCGCCGCTGACCCGCGGGCTCTTCAGCAGCGCGATTTCGGCGGCCAGCCAGCCGCCGAAGGAGTTGCCGATGACCGTCACGTCGGTGAGGTCGAGCCGGTCGAGCAGCTCGACGTACAGCCGCGCCAGCGCGATCACGTCGGTGAGGCCGTCGGCCTTCGGGGTGCCGCCGAAACCCGGGTGGGTGGGCAGCAGCACGCGGGAGTGGGTGCGTTCGGCGAGCAGGTCGGCGAAGCCGGTCATCGTCGCGACGCCGCCACCGCCGTGCAGCAGCAGGTACGGGCGCGTGCGGTCGAGGTCCCGGACGGTCACGCCGCCCAGGTCGAGCGGGTGGGTTTCGGTGCGGGCGGGCCGGAGCGAGCCGGCCTCGGGGTGCGTCGTCATGTGTCCTCCTCGGTGGGTACCTAAGGAACCTTATATAAGGATCCTTAGATAAGCAACCTGGCTTCGCGGGCCTTAAGGTGAGCGCATGAAGTACCGCCCCGGCGACGTCTCCCTGGCCGTCAAGCGCTTGCAGTACCGCCACCACCGCGCGTTGAGCCGGGCGCTGGCGCCACTCGGGCTCTCGCTCGTGCAGTGGGACACGCTGCGCCACCTGCACCGCAAGCCGGACGCCTCGCTGCACGACCTCGCGGTGCTGACCTTCCAGACCGACCAGTCCTTCGGCTCGCTGGCCGCCCGCATGGCGGAGCGCGGCCTGATCGAGCGCGTCCCGGGGCCGGGCCGGGCGGTGCGCCACCGGCTGACCGAAGAAGGCGCGAGGCTGCGCGCGGAGGGACAGGCGCTCGTCGACGGCGTCGCGTCGTCGTCGTTCCGGGACCTGTCGGGCGAGCAGCTCGATCAGCTGGGCGAGTTGCTGGACCTCGCGCTGGGTCCGGACCCCACGGCCTGAAGCGCCGTATCATCCGCTGAAGCGATCAGGGGAGGTTCGCGCAGTCATGTCCTACCAGCAGCACGGCCCGTCGTCATGGCCTGGGCAGTTCGGCGGGCCGGTACCGCCCCCGCCGCGACGCACCGGGTTGTGGGTCGCGCTCGCCGCGCTGGGGCTGGCCGTCGTCGTCGCGGCGGTGGCGGTGACCGGGTTCGTGACCCCGGGGTTCTTCCTGAGCCGGTCGGCCGCACCACCGCCGAGCCCGGCGCCGCCGACCACGTCGTCGTTTTCGCGCGACAGCGACAGCCAGCTCGAAGCGGCCCGGACGGTGGCGGAGGAGTTCTTGCGGCGCCTCAACGCCGACACGATCGAGGGGCCGGACGGCGCGAAGGCGATGGCCTGCCCGGGGTCGGAGTCGCTGCTCGGCGGCACGATCTTGCTCAATGTCGAGGCTCCCACCCAGCTGGCGGTCGCGGGCGAGGTGCGGTTCCACGACCCGGTGATCGAGGTCGACGTCGCCGGAACAACGCACCAGCGCAGCGTCACGGGCTACGTCCGGCTTCAGCCGTGGCAGGACCACGAGCCGTGCGTCCGGATCCTGCAGCTCGGCCGGAACTGAACGATCAGCTGACCGTCGCGCGGCGGTGCCGGGCCGGGTCGGGGAGGCCGTAGCGGGCGTCGAGGACCTGCATGGCCGCGCCGGCCGCCACGACGTCGGTGCCCAGCGACGTCAGCGAAACCTCCACATCGAGCCAGTCCGCGCCCGGCAGCTGGGTGCGCACGGCGTGCTCGACGGCGGCGCGGTAGAGCTCGCCGTGGGGGAGCAGGTCCGCGCCGCCGAGGACGATGTGGCCGAGGTCGAGGGTCTGGAGGAGGTTGACGACGCCGGTCGCGAGCACCGCGGCCGCGGCGGCGGGATCGGCCGCGCGCTCGTGGACGGCTTC
>NZ_JAAGNB010001164.1:0-8938 GCF_010550475.1 Amycolatopsis sp. SID8362 | reverse complement strand
CGGTCCCCATTCCAGCCCGGCCATGACCGCGAACGGCCATCCCGAGGTCACCGGATGCCCGGCCAGCGTCCGGGCGGACTTGTCATGCACCATCAACCGCTGCGGCGAACACACCGCCTCCGGCCGGGGCCAGTTCGACACGTCCCCGGCGAACCACACCAGCCTCTCCCGGCCCGCGGGCACGGCCGCCAGCAGCAGTCTCCGCAGCCGGGACTCGTCGATCCGGCCCGCGGTCAGCGCGGCATACACGCTGCCGTGACCGCGGCGGAACTCCGGTTCCAGCGACAGTCCCGGCAGTGATCCCACCCGCCCGGGCGCGGACGCCACCGCATCAGCCAGCTCGAACATGGCATCAGCCCGCCGGGTCAGGCACCGGCGCAACTGTTCCCGGAACCTGGCCAGCGACCCCGCCGCGTCCTGCTCGTGCCTGTCGGTCACACTGATCACGCAGCCCTTGGTTTGGATCTTCTTCCCTAGACAAGAAGAAGGATCGACCAAGGGCTGCACCCATGATCAACCAGGGCCACCTCCAACGACCCCGACGTTAAAACTCAAGGAGTCATTCACTGCATCGGCGGCGGGGTCAGCGGGGGTCGGTGGCGTCCAGGCGCCGCTCCAGCGCGTCGAGGCGCTCGCCCCAGAACCGCCGGTACGGGGCCAGCCACGCGTCCACCTCCGCCAGGGGTTCCGGCCTCAGCGCGTAGCACCTCCGCTGCGCCGCCACCCGGACCGTCACCAGGCCGGCCTCCCGCAGCACCCGCAGGTGCTTCGAGACCGCCGGCTGGCTGAGCGCCATTTCCTCGACCAGCTCGCCGACCGAGCGCTCGCCGTCGCGGAGGAGGTCCAGGATCGTGCGGCGGCGGGGTTCGGCCAGCACCTCGAAGGTCTGCATCACCCCCGAAATGTGCTCCGCCGGGCATATTCCTGTCAAGGCATGCGCGACTCGACCACCGGGCTGCTTGGTCTGAACCATTGACCTAATGGTCTAGTCCACTTACGGTGGTGTGGTCCTCACCACTCCGGCAACGCAGCCGTGAGTAATTCTCCGGAGGGAGAACGCATGTCCCGCAGGAAGAGCTTTTCGGCGCTGCTGACGGTGGCCGCCGTCGCGGGCCTGGTCGCGGGGGCCGCGACCGCCCCGGTGGCCACCGCCGCCACCGAAACCGCGCAGGCGTCCGTCGGCAAGGTCGTCGGCTACTTCACCGAGTGGGGTGTCTACGACCGCAACTACCACGTCAAGAACATCGAGACGTCCGGTTCGGCGAGCAAGCTGACCCACATCAACTACGCCTTCGGCAACGTCACGAACGGCGGCTGCGCGATCGGCGACGCCTACGCCGACTACCAGAAGACCTACGACGCCGCGGGCAGCGTGGACGGCGTCGCGGACACCTGGGACCAGCCCCTCGCCGGCAGCTTCAACCAGCTCAAGAAGCTCAAGGCCAAGCACCCCGGCCTCAAGGTGATCTGGTCGTTCGGCGGCTGGACCTGGTCCGGCGGCTTCGGGCAGGCGGCGCAGAACCCCGCCGCGTTCGCGGACTCCTGCTACAACCTGGTCAACGACCCGCGCTGGGCCGGCGTCTTCGACGGCATCGACATCGACTGGGAGTACCCCAACGCCTGCGGCCTGAGCTGCGACACCAGCGGCGCGGCGGCGTACAAGAACCTGATGGGCGCGCTGCGCGCCAAGTTCGGCTCGCAGCTGGTCACCTCCGCGATCACCGCGGACGGCACCGACGGCGGCAAGATCGACGCGGCCGACTACGGCGGCGCCGCGCAGTACGTCGACTGGTACAACGTCATGACCTACGACTACTTCGGCGCGTGGGCCGCGCAGGGCCCGACCGCCCCGCACTCGCCGCTGACCTCGTATGACGGCATCCCCACCGCGGGCTTCTACTCCGACGCGGCCATCCAGAAGCTCAAGGGCAAGGGTGTCCCGGCGGACAAGCTGCTGCTGGGCATCGGGTTCTACGGCCGCGGCTGGACCGGTGTCACGCAGGACGCCCCGGGCGGCACCGCGACCGGCCCGGCGCCCGGCAAGTACGAGCAGGGCATCGAGGACTACAAGGTGCTCAAGACGTCGTGCCCGTCGACCGGCACGGTCGCCGGCACCGCGTACGCGAAGTGCGGTAGCAACTGGTGGAGCTACGACACCCCGTCGACCATCGCCGGCAAGGTGGACTACGCCAGGCAGCAGGGTCTCGGCGGCGCGATGTTCTGGGAACTGTCCGGTGACACCACCGACGGCGAGCTGATCACGGCCGTCGCGAAGTAAGCGCGCGCGGGGGCACCGGCGAAAGTTGTCGGTGCCCCCGTTTATCGTCCACGGCGTGAAGTTCAGCGGATTCGGCGAGTACGCCGTCGACTTCTACGACGGCCTCGTCGAGGACAACTCGAAGCCCTACTGGGACGACCACGTCGAGACCTACAAGTCCGACGTCCGCGCCCCCATGGAAGCGCTGCTCGCCGAGCTCGCGCCGGAGTTCTCGGACGGCTTCGGCGAGCCCAAGGTGTTCCGCCCCTACCGGGACGTCCGGTTCGCCAAGGACAAGACGCCGTACAAGACCCACTGCGGCGCGGTGATCGAGCAGGGCCGCGGCGGCGGCGCCTACTACGTCGAGGTCGGGCCCGAGGGCCTGCGCGTCGGCGGCGGCTGCTTCCACCTGGCCGCCGACCAGCTCGCCCGGTTCCGGCAGGCCGTCGACACCGAGCTGCACGGCGAAGCGCTCGTGAAGATCCTCGCCAAGCTCGAGAAGGCCGGCTGGGAGGTCCGCGGCGACCGGCTGAAGTCGAAACCCCGCGGCTTCGACGCCGACCACCCGCGGCTCGACCTGCTGCGCTACCGCTCGGTGTACGCGGTGCGCGCCTGGGAGCCGGACGACGTCCTCCACGAACGGGGTGCCCTCGACCGGGTGAAAAAGGCCTGGCGGCAGCTGCGCGAGTTCAACGAGTGGGCCCGGGACCGGGTCGGGCCGAGCGCGCAACCCCGGCGTTGACCGGCTGGACGGGGCGGGTTTCTGAACAGTTTTTCTGAACTTTTCGGGATCGGTACAGACGAACGCCCGAAGAGGGACTACCCTGTGAAGACGTGAGCCGACGCGCGAAGATCGTTTGTACCCTGGGCCCCGCCACCGCTACGCCGGAGAAGATGCGGGCCCTCGTGGATGCGGGCATGGACGTGGCCAGGATGAACTTCAGCCACGGCAGCCACAGCGACCACAAGCAGGTCTACGACCTGATCCGGGCCGCGGCCGCGGAGAGTGGCCGGGCGGTCGGCATCCTCGCCGACCTGCAGGGGCCGAAGATCCGCCTCGGCACGTTCGCCGGCGGGCCGGTCGAGTGGCACAACGGCGACGTCGTGCGGATCACCGTCGAGGACGTCGCCGGCACCCACGACCGGGTCTCGACCACCTACAAGGGCCTCGCCAAGGACGCCAAGCCGGGTGACCGGCTGCTGGTCGACGACGGCAAGGTCGGCCTGGTCGTCAAGGGCGTCGAGGGCCCGGACGTCGTCTGCGAGGTCACCGAGGGCGGCCCGGTCAGCAACAACAAGGGCGTCTCGCTGCCGGGCATGGACGTCTCCGTGCCGGCGCTGTCCGACAAGGACATCGAGGACCTGGAGTTCGCGCTCGAGCTGGGCGTCGACTTCATCGCGCTCTCCTTCGTCCGCTCGCCCGCCGACATCGACCTGGTCCACCAGGTGATGGACCGGATGGGCAAGGGACGCCTGCCGGTCGTCGCCAAGATCGAGAAGCCCGAGGCCGTCTACAACCTCGAGGCCATCGTGCTGGCCTTCGACGCGGTCATGGTCGCCCGCGGCGACCTGGGCGTCGAGCTGCCGCTGGAGCAGGTGCCGCTGGTCCAGAAGCGCGCCATCCAGATCTGCCGCGAGAACGCGAAGCCGGTCATCGTCGCGACGCAGATGCTCGAGTCGATGATCAACAACTCCCGGCCGACCCGCGCCGAGGCCTCCGACGTCGCGAACGCGGTGCTCGACGGCGCCGACGCGCTGATGCTGTCCGGCGAGACCTCGGTCGGCCGGTACGCGATCGAGGTCGTCGAGACGATGGGCCGGATCATCGAGGCGGTCGAGACCGACTCGCCGGTCGTCCCGCCGCTCTCGCACGTCCCGCGCACCAAGCGCGGCGTGATCTCCTACGCCGCCCGCGACATCGGCGAGCGGCTCAACGCGAAGGCCCTGGTCGCCTTCACGCAGTCCGGTGACACCGTGCGCCGCCTCGCGCGGCTGCACACCCGGCTGCCGCTGCTGGCGTTCACGCCCGAAGAGAGCGTCCGCAGCCAGCTGTCGATGACCTGGGGCACCACGACCCGGATCGTGCCGAAGGTCGACTCGACCGACCAGATGATCCAGCAGGTCGACCACGCGATGCTGGAGATGGGCAAGTACCAGAAGGGCGACCTGGTCGTCATCGTGGCCGGCTCCCCGCCGGGGACCGTCGGGTCGACGAACCTCATCCGCGTGCACCGGCTCGGTGAAGACGACCACGCTTGAGGGACCGACCGCTCAGTATGGACGTAAGGTCCTGCCATGACTGAAATGGCCAGGACGGCCGCCACCGAACCCGACCGGCCCGGTGGCGGCCAACCGGTGCTCGACCGCCTGATCGCGCTGCTCGACCTGGAAAAGATCGAAGAGAACATCTTCCGCGGCGTCTCGCCCGCCCACTCGCCGGTGCGGGTGTTCGGCGGGCAGGTCGCCGGCCAGGCGCTGGTCGCGGCCGGGCGCACGGTCCCCGAGGAACGCCGGGTGCACTCGCTGCACGCGTACTTCATCCGGGGCGGCGACCCGAGCGTGCCGATCGTCTACGAGGTCGACCGGATCCGCGACGGGCGGTCGTTCACCACCCGCCGGGTCGTCGCAGTCCAGCACGGCAAGGCGATCTTCTCGCTGTCGGCGTCGTTCCAGAAGGACGAGCCGGGCATCGAGCACGCCGAGACGATGCCCGAGGGCATCCCCGCGCCCGAGACGCTGCCGACGCTGATGGAACGCGCCGAGGGCTACGCGATCGGCGCGCACAGCCGGCCGCGGCCGATCGACGTCCGCTACGTCAACGAGCCGCCGTGGATCACCCGCGAGACCGGTGAGCGGCCCGCGCGCAACCAGGTGTGGATGCGCGCCGACGGGAAGCTGCCCGAGGACGAGCTGCTGCACGTCTGCGTGCTCACCTACGCCTCGGACATGACGCTGCTGGACTCGGTGCTCGCGCGCCACGGCGTCTACTGGGACACCGACAAGGTGCTCGGCGCGAGCCTCGACCACGCGCTGTGGTTCCACCGGCCGTTCCGTGCCGACGAGTGGTTCCTCTATGACAGCGCTTCGCCGACGGCCTCCGGCGCCCGTGGTCTCGCCACGGGCCGGTTCTTCGCCGAGGACGGCACGCTCATCGCGACGGTCGTCCAAGAAGGACTCCTGCGCGTCCTCTGAGCCCGGCCTCCGGAAATCACCCCTACGGGCGACGAATTGGCGGAATTTTCCTCTCCGCAAAAGGGCACTCGGTCGTCGGGAGAGGGCCGGGACCGATCGGGGGACGGCCCCGGACCTCTTCTCCCGACGATCACGCGGCGAGCCGCGGATCCATCGTCTACGCTGCTCACCAGGGCCGGGCGGGGGCTGGGGGCGGAGCCACCCGGCCTCGCTCGCGTCCTGGGCAGTGCAGGCCGCGAGCATACAAGAGCATTCTGCAAATTGCAGATTCCGTCCCGGCCGTCCGGGCGGGAATATGTGCCGGTGTTATTGCGGCACTGTCGTGGTTGGATACTGGCAGCGACCGAACGGCTACGACGCCGTCGACATCCGGAGGTGCGCGATGGCACGGGGACAGAGCCCCACGGTTCGCCGCCGGAGGCTCGCGGGCGAGCTGCGCCGGCTGCGGGAAGCGGCGGACCTGACCATCGACGAGGTCGGCGAGAAGCTCGAATGCTCCGCCTCGAAGATCAGCCGCATCGAGACCGGCCACGTCGGCGTCACCCCGCGTGACGCCCGCGACATGCTGGCCCTCTACGGCATCACCGGCGACGAGCAGGAAGCGCTCGTCCAGCTGGCCAGGGAAGCCCGCAAGCGCGGCTGGTGGCACGCCTACAACGAGGTCTTCACCGGCACCTTCGTCGGGCTCGAGGCCGACGCCAGCTCGCTGCGCGCGTTCCAGGCGCTGCTGGTGCCGGGGCTGCTGCAGACCGAGCGGTACGCCCGCGCGGTGATCCGCGCGCTGCGGCCGGACGCCGAGGACGCCGAGATCCGCCGCCGCGTCGCCGCGCGGATGGCGCGTCAGGAACTGCTGTCGGAGACCCCGCCGCCGGAGTACTGGGCGGTGATGGACGAGGCCGTGCTGCGCCGGGTGGTCGACGGCCCCGAAGTGATGGCCGAGCAGCTCTACCGCATGGTCGCGGTCGCCGAGAAACCGAACGTGACCGTCCAGGTCGTGCCGTTCGGCGCCGGCGCCCACCCCGGCATGGAGGGCCCCTTCCTGATCATGGGGTTCCCCGAGCAGGCCGACCCGGACGTCGTCTACGTCGACGACAGCACGTCCAGCGGCCTCTACCTGGAGGAACCCACAGACGTCCGGCGCTACGGGCTGATGTTCGACCATCTGCGCGCGGCCGCACTGAAGCCGGACGACTCGGTGGATCTGATCGCCGAGGCCGCCGGACGGTTCGCCGAGCAGGCTGCCGCTCCGGCTCCGGTGCACCATCTGGAACCGAGGACACACTAAGGGAGTTGGGGACCATGGAAGCAGATCTGTCCGGGGCGCGCTGGCGCAAGAGCAGCCACAGCGGGGGCGGCAACGACTGCGTCGAGGTCGCTTTCGTCGACGGCGGCGCCGCGGTGCGCGACTCGAAGGACCCCGAAGGTGGTGCGTTCCGCCTGCCCGCGTCGGGCTGGCGGGGGCTGCTGGCCGCGGTGCGGACCGGCGGCCACACGCACGGCTGAGGCCGTCCACGAAGACCCCTTACCCCCGCCGAGCTGGGCTCGACCGGGAGTAAGGGGTCTTTTCGCGCGCAGGGCTGCGTGATCACCCGATGCCTGAGGTGCCCCCTCAGGACGAACCTGAGTGCTACCAAACCGGAGAACTCGGGAACAGGGGAACACGATGCACAGCGATCTCATGCTCGACGCGGTCCGCGCCGAAGCGGCCTACCGGGCCGAGGAACTGCGGAAGGCCGGGCGCAGCGCCTGGGCCGGCCGCGCGCGCCGAGCCGTCCGGCACTTCCGGGCCGCGCGCAGCGACGTCGACGTACCGGCGCAGGAGCGCCGCGAGGTCTCGCGGGAGACCGCGGGCGCCGGCGAGACCGCCCGGTAAGGGGCGGGTGATGGTGTCGATGGCGATAAGCGGTCGGAAACTGTCGGTGACATCTGGGGCTCCGCCCCAGGTCGGGGGCTTCGCCACCCGAACCCCCGAAAAGATGTCGGTGGGGTGAGACACAATGCTCCTCGTGCCCCGACTCGGCTCCGGAATCCCGCTCGTCGCCCGTACCCACGAGATGCGGCGGCTCCGCGCCGCCTTCGCCAGGGCTGAACGTGGCGAAGCCGGCGCGGTGCTGCTCTCGGGGGACGCCGGGGTCGGCAAGACCCGGCTGCTGACCGCGCTCGGCGAGCACGTCGACGGCTGCGGTGCGCTGGTGCTCACCGGCCGCTGCATCGACGTCCGCGAGGGCGGTCTCCCTTATCTTCCGTTCGCCGAGGCGCTCGCCCCCCTCGGCGTGGCGACGGACGCGGTGGTCGCGGCCGCGGTGCGGGCCCGGCCCGCGCTCGGCAGGCTGCTTCCGCAGGGGCAGGGATTCGAGGAGCCGCGGGCGGCCGAGCACCCGCCGATGACCTCGAACGACCGGGAGACGATGGTGCGTCCCCGGCCCGAGCAGGATCTCGGTCAGCTGCAGTTGTTCGACGCGGTACTGGGGGTGCTGACCGAGGTCGCGGAGTCGCGCCCGGTGGTGATCCTGCTGGAGGATCTCCACTGGGCCGACGCGTCGACCCGCAACCTGCTGTCCTTCCTGCTGAGCCGGCTGCGCGCGCAGCGGCTGCTGGTCGTGGGCAGCTACCGCGAGGAGGACGTCCACCGCCGCCACCCGCTGCGCGGGCTCCTCTCCGAGCTGGTCCGCCTCGCCACCGTCGAGCGCGTCGACCTGCACCCCTTCGGCGCCGCCGACGCCCGCAGGTTCGTCGAGGCGCTGGCCGACGAACCCCTTCCGGCGGACGTCGTGGCCGACATCGTCAGCCGGTCCGAGGGCAACCCGTTCTTCGCCGAGGAGCTGCTCGCCACCAAGACCGAGTGCAACGACCTGCCCGCCGGGCTGGCCGAGGTGCTGCTGTCCCGGCTCGAGCGGCTCTCCCCGGACACCCGCCGGGTGGTCCGCGTGATCTCGGTGGCCAACGAGCCCGTGATGCACGCCGCGCTCGCCGAGGTCTCCGGGCTCGGGGAGCTGGAGCTCGACGAGGCGCTGCGCGAAGCCGTCCAGCACCACGTGCTCGTGGTGCTCTCCGACGGGTCCTACACGTTCCGGCACGCGCTGCTGCAGGAAGCGGTGTACGGCGACCTGCTGCCGGGGGAGCGGTCGCGCACGCACGCCGCGTACGCCGCGCGGATCCAGGCCCGGCCGCAGGGCCGCGGGCACGACGCGAAGCTGGCCTACCACTCGCTGCAGAGCAGCGACCTGGTCACCGCGCTGCCGGCGCTGCTGCGCGCGATGGACGAGGCCGAGAAGCTGGGCGCGCCCGGTTCGGCGCTGCGGCACGTCGAACAGGCACTGTCCATCTGGGACGCCGTCCCGGCCGCGGACCGGCCCGAAGGCTACGACGAGCTGCGGCTGCTGCACGAGGCGTCGTACTTCGCGGGCACGTCCGGCGAGCCCGAGCGGGCCGCGGCGTTCGCGCGCTCGGCCACCCGCGCCCTGACCCCGGACTCGCCGGTGGATCGCG